>JBCCUO010000872.1:0-2044 GCA_039196805.1 Planctomycetota bacterium
CCTCTTCGACATGCCGCACTGCGGACCGAAAGAGGTGGTATTGCAAATGGGCCGCCCGACGAAACACTTCGGCCACCTTGGGCTTCATATTGGGAGTCGTTAGCTGGCTTCCGTCGGCATCCAACTCAACACGCTTCAACCACTTCAACCGCTTCAACAACTCAGTCGACTGCTGACCACCGCTGACATGCTTGGCATCCGCCCAAACATCGTCAAACGAGCGAATCGAAAAGTCATAAGCGGCAACCAAGACATGTTGATGGTCACGTTGCAGCGAGGTCGCAGGACCAACTCGCGGGACACTTGGGTCCATGGCCAAATCGTGCAAGTGACGATGGCGTTGGGGATTCGCCTTGCGAACCTTGGGGTCGACTCCCGCCAAGACATAAGCAAGTGTGTCGATCGAATCCGGATCGATCGACGGCATCGTTGTGCTTGTTAGCTGCGGGAAATACAGGGGCGATTCAACAGACATACGCGGCCGCTGATCAATGTGGCGAAGGATCCATTGCGGTCAAAGCATCTTCGCCTTCCGCCGTTCTCGCCAGCATCGTTCATCCAAAACACACGCGGTCTTCACCTCTGATCCAGTGGTTTTCTGTCAGCTGTTTAGGCCGCCTTGCGACGCGGTGCTTTGACTGACATCGAGAGGGATGCGCGCTCCTGGCCGTATGGCTTGACGGAATCAGGATCTATTCTTGATTTGGCAACCGCGACGTGCCGACCCGCGGAAAGCCGGCCGAGACTCTCCAACGCTAGTCCTGGATGAAACAGGTTCGACAGCACACCGGTCAGCACCGTCGATATCGCACCCGCAGGCCGTCGACCCAGCGCCTGCCGTACAGCTTCCAACGACTGGCCGCGAGTGTAGGAAGGTTCAATCCCAAGACGTGATTCAAGCGACAGTGCTCCCGACGAGTCTTCGATCACTAATTGACACTTGGACGCAACCTGTGCCGTCCACCCGGCCTGCCGCATCAAGAGCCCCAGCGCGTACGTCACTTCGGTCTCATCAACCAAGTCGATCGCGTCCAGCAAGGATCGAAGGACATCACGACGGAAGAAACAGGCGTTCAGAAAGACTCCGCCAGTCCTTGCGAAACTACCGTCAGCTCCGGCCTCGCTCGGGCAGCACAGACGCGTCGGCGTGTCGCTCCAGCCGGCCGACAGAACCTTTCCCGTCGCACCCTGAACAACGGGAGCCACGGAGGCTACGTCACTTTGGTCGAACGCCTGCATCCCCGCGTCGATCCAGCCGTCGGTCGCCTTCACGCCTCCCGCCAGCACATGAATGTACTGCCCCCTGGCGTGCTCCAGGCTGTTCGTCAGCAAGGTCACCAGCTCATGCGACGGAGCCGTTAGGAACCTGACCTCATCGCCCAAGTCAAACGGATCATCATAGGAACCGTCGTGAGGAACGATCACCTCGACGCCGGCCGGCGCGCTCGCCAGCACGCTGACCAAGCTATCTTCGAAGGCTGCCAAATCAGCTCCCAGGGGAACGATGATCGACAGTCGTGGTATTGTCGGGAACTTAGGCACGCGAGCAGCACCTCGGTGTGAAGCCAACCTCTTGTCAGCATGATCAACGCCGTTGGCAACTTTGTTCCATCACCAGCGGCCTCACCGTTACGATCGGCCCACACCGGCCCGGCAATTGAGCGGTTCGTGTCCCGCCACTGGGAAAGTCGCGCAGTTTGGGTAAAACCATCGCGAACGAACTACCCAGACGTCAAAGCTTAACTTTCGGCCCCCGACACAGGTCCTTGATGATCGAATCACGAAAGCTCTCCGCGGGCGGCCCCGACGTTTCCCGAGTCGGTTTCGGTGCTTGGGCCTTGGGGGGGCAGTTTGGCCCACAAGTGGACTCAGATTCGGAGGCTGCACTGCACCTAGCGATCGAGTCCGGCGTGCGATTGATCGACACTGCTCCCGGATACGGAGACGGACGCAGCGAACGGGTGATCGCTAAGGTCCTGAGCGAGCTTGGGCAGCAAGCCAACGACGTCGTCGTTGCAACCAAAACGCCCCCCGATGACGGTCC
>JBCCUO010000873.1:0-2042 GCA_039196805.1 Planctomycetota bacterium
CTTGGATCCAATTGCCGCTCGCGTCCGCGATGGCGTGCCACAACTGTCCGTCTTCCGCGTAGACCAAGTTGACATTGCCGTCAGAGTCGACCGCAAAGTCGGGATCGGATTGCCCCGGTTCTTCCTGAGGCGACTCGACGACAAATACATCTAGACCGCTGACGTCTTCGGACCCGACCGTGAACTCAGCCTCCGCGTTGTCGGTTTCGCCATCCCGATCGGAATCAAAGTAGTAACCTTCCAGATCGATCGCAGTGTAATATTCGCCGGGCGCCAAGGCGGCGAACGTGAACGAGCCATCGGCGGCCGTGGTGGTCGCGCCGCGAAGCTCGGCTCCTGTTTCGGTAAACAAGTAGGCGGCGATCGGTACATCGGCAAGCGGTGTCTCGTCCAGCGAGTTGAGCAGACGACCGGAAACGGCACTGCTGGGACGATACTGTGGATCTTCCTCGTAGATCGCTGCCATCATGCTTCGCACGTCACCGCGTCGGATGCCCAGATCCTCCGTCTGGTTGTGCAAGTCCTGAAGGAAGCGAACGTAAGATCCCCAGGTGGGCCCGATCCGTGGCTGCACCCGACTCCAGAAGTCCGCCCACTCCTGATCGCTCAGCTCGATTGGCCGAATCGACAGGTTGATATCAATCCATTCGGTCTCGCTGATCACCCGGGTGTCGGACGCGCGAATCGGTCGCACCGGCATGTTGACGGTACCGGTGGCCGTGCTGCGGAACAGCATTGGAATGCTGCCCAGCACGTCCGGTCGAAGAATGTCGGTCGGGCCATCGGGGGACACGGCGATCAAATGGATCGGCGTCTGCCGCATGTCCTCGCTGGTGAAGCCCAAGTCCAATCCGTCCGGGTTCTCAACCACCAACAGCGGCGACTCAAAATCGGTGTTGCCGTCGTTGCGATACTGAACCCGGAAAGGATTCAGACGATCCGGTCGCACACGTGGTGCTCCGTCGATCGAAACCAGGATGTCGCCCGCCAAGGTGTCGTCCAGCGTGATTCCGCCAGCCAGCCGCGCGGTCGCAAGATCGTTTTGGGCGACGATGTCATAGACGCCCTGAGGGACATCGTCCGCCGCAAACGTGACGTACGCGGTGACCGAGTCTTCGACGATCACATCGACTGCGGGTGAGACGATCGATGCGTCGATGGGGTCAACGAGCGAAAAGAGCGTGTCCGCTTGGAACCTTGCTCCGCTGACTTTGACGGTTGCCGCGCCGTCTTGACCGATCGTGTCGGTCGTCACGTCGAACACAGATAGGGGGACAGTTTCGGCCGTCAGCGAGAAATCTCCGCCACCCGCGCTGAGACCGCCGTAGGCCATCACAAAGTAGGTGCCCGTTTCCAACACGGGGATCACGACCGAGGGATCGTTTTGGAACGGCGTGTTGGCGGCAAAATCGAACTGCCCGCGAGTCGGCAGCTGGCCTTGGCGGACAAAGAGTTCGCCGGTTGAGTCATCGCTCAACTGATCCAGTACAAACCGGACCGAGTCGCCTTCGGTCAATTCAATCTGATAGAAGAGTGATTGGGTCGCGGCCAGGGTACCGGTGGTCGGGACTCCCAATTCCAAGATCGGAAGATCGATCGCGAAAACGTCGAGCGACCCGTCAATGTTGTTGGTCTCATCCGACTCGACGATCGCATTGCGGATGTCACTGCGAACGATGATGTGGTAATCACCTGGGATCACACCTGGCAGGCTGGTGATCAAGGTTTCGCTGTATTCGCTGCCGCCGGGAACGTCACCCTCGTGCTGCACCACGCCGAGGGCAACATCATCCAGGCTGAATTCCGAATCGTTTGACAGGAATAGTGAATCGTTCCAGCGACCACGTGCCGGGTTCACGCCCTGGTTTTGCACCGTGTAGGTGATCGAGACGGGAGCACCGACCGCTGAATCGGCCGGCACAGTGACGGTTCCGATCACCAAGTCGGCGGGCGGAAGCAGCGTCACGTCGACCGGGTCCGTGTCGTAGCCGGCATTGTTGAGCTCCGCTCCGCGTTCAAAGATCGTGTCGCCCGCATCCGTC
>JBCCUO010000874.1:0-2034 GCA_039196805.1 Planctomycetota bacterium
GAGAGCATCGAGTTTTTGAAGCGACATCAGGACGAGCCCTTCTTTCTGTACCTCGCGCACACGATGATGCATGTCGTGATTGACGCCTCGCCCGAATTCCGTGATCGAACGTCGAAGGGCCTTTACGCGGACACGCTCGAGGAGCTGGATTCGGAAACGGGCAGGCTGCTGGCGACACTTGACGATCTGAACCTGGCCGCAAACACCGTCGTGCTATTCACGTCCGACAACGGTCCTTGGTCCAATGATCAAGCTCGTCAGCACGCCAAGAATGCCCGATTCGTCGAATGGACGAAGGGTCCCGAGATACCTTGGGGGAATTCGGGGCCGCTTCGCGGCGCCAAGGGTGCTACGTGGGAGGGCGGCCTGCGCGTTCCTGGGATCATTCGCTGGCCCGGACGTGTTCCCGCGGGCCGCGAGAGCGACGCCATCGTATCGACGCTTGACGTCCTGCCAACGTTCGCAACGCTGGCCGGTGCGGCTGAGAAGGTCCCCGCGGATCGCATCATCGACGGAGTCGACCAGACCGAGTTGCTTGTTGGACAGAGCGAGACCGGAGGGCGAAACAGCTTCCTCTACTATAACGGCGACGAACTACAGGCAATCCGCAAAGGGGACTGGAAGCTCAGGTTGCCCGGACTGAAGAACGTTCGCAAATGGTCCGAATTGGATCGCGGCACTCAAAATGCCGAGCTTTACAACCTCGCGACTGACATCGGTGAAACGACCGATGTCGCGGCGGATCAACCCGGCGTCGTGCAGCAGCTCTTGAAGCTTGCCGAGAAATCAAAGAGCCGATGATGATCGGTGACCGCTCATGCTTCCTCGACAAGAGTCGAGCTGGCACACGAGTCGATTTCGATGACCTCTGACGTGCTTGGCAGTTTTCCGCGAACCAAAGAAGAATGATTCGAGACTATTGGCTATAGATGACCAAGATGCTCGATACGAATGGCCCGGGTAACCGGGCGCAATCCGACCGAGGTCGGTTCGATTCCCACCGGCGTCTTGTCCAATCGATGGCTTTCCGATTGCTTGCGAGAGTGACCATGCGTGTGCAACCTCAGTTCTTCGTCATTACCAAGACCAACGCCGAGTAATCGAGCGTCCGCCGAAGATCCTTTGCACACTCAGAACTCACTCTTATCAAGCGATGTGAAACCATGGAAACCACCACCGAAACCCACTACGCGACAAACGTGGCAGCACGGGTCGCCGGAGAAGACATCAGACGTGGAGACTACGTCACTGTCCTGAACGAGATCGTCGAATTGCCTTCGTTCTTGTGGTGCTGCTCGGGCGGCACACTTCCAGCGGATGAACCGGTTCGAATCCGATGCATGCCAGGTGATGCTGGTCATCCCTTCAGAGTCGTCGCCGTCTGTCTGCCGTTCGTTTACACCAAGCGTCCAAAAGGCGGCACCGCGACCTTCGATACGCGACAGTACCAACTCGTCCGGCTCGATCGAGACAGCGGCCGCGCGATGTGGAAACGGCTGCGCAAGCCTGCCAAGAAGAAACGGAAGTAGCAGGTTTATGCGATCACAGTCCGTTGGATTGCCAACGACCAACCAACGAACGTCTTTGATCGCTCGGGACGCACCAGAGTCGCCGAACGCTCCGCCGGTCGTAGCGTTTCTCATGGAACGCTACGATCACGGTGTGATCGGCGACTGTGCGGCAGCTATGGATCGCTTGCTCCCAAGGCGCTGTGACGCCGGCGTTTAGCTCGCGCGATGTGTTTGGTACGCTCCAGCCACCGCTGTTGGAAGGCAAGCCAATGCCACTTCATTCAAGGTGCGGAAGCAGCTCGCTGGCGTCGATCAGAGAGCGTTTTGTCGAGCAAGTCGCAGGCCTCATGCCTCAGTCCAGTACCCACGCTGATGGATCTGTCCATGACTAGATGGCGGTCGTCAGCGGACGTGTAGCGTGGCCACTGCGGTCTACCATCGACGTTCGGATCGCCGGTACGAGCAAACTGGACTGAGGCATGAGGCCTGCGACTTGCTCGACAAAACGCTCTCTGATCGACGC
>JBCCUO010000875.1:0-2028 GCA_039196805.1 Planctomycetota bacterium
CGGTTATCTTCGTCAGCAACGGGGCCAAGAAATGGAGGCCTTTGACTCCGACACCGCTGCCGTCGCTAAACACCAGCAGGGCCCGCTTTCCCGTGACGGTTGAGGTCGCATCGAACGTTTCCCCCGACCGCTCGCCCCGCAGGGCCACGATCTTCAGTGGCGGCAACATCTCGTCGCGCTGGGGCCCCGAGAAGACTCGCTGCTCCTGCGAACGGTAGAACAGTGAGGGGTCTTTGATGTTAACGGTCTTTTGGACGTAGGAACCGCGAGCACGGTTCTTCAGGTACGCGATCACGTCCGCCCTCGTTGCATCACCTCGCGCGATCTTTGCTCGGACCTCCGGGTGCTTCTCCAAGAAACGCTCCAGGGCAACCTTCCAGTCCCTCTTCCTAGGCTGATTCGCCGACTGTTGCGTGGTCGCGTGCCCCGGCATCTGCATGGAAGCACCTTCCCGCATCGCGACTCGTCGTTGCATTGCCCTTGGTTCTCGCGAGGTGTGATCTTGCGGAGCGTTGAGCCATCCCGCGACAACCTCGCGAGACGCACCGATCGCCTCGGCGACGCCACCGATGACGTGCGGGTCGGCATAGAGCATCGACTGGGGAAAAGCAAAGTTGTGCAGCACCTTTCCGTCTTTGGCGACCAAGATCGTCATCGAGACATTGCGGTTCAAACCGTAGACGCCCGGTCCATCTCGACCATCGGGTGACACTGTCAGCAGAACGTCTTGGGACAAACGATCGGCAAATCGCTTCACCTGGGCTGTGATGGCCGCGGCGTCGTCGGCAAGAAACACGCACGACATTTGAATCGGTTTGCCGCTCTGTTCCGTCAGCTGCCGGATGATTCGGGCCATCCCGAATAATTCTCGAAAGCCAACACCGTTGCCATCTTGAATCATCAGCAGGTGAGGTTGGCTACCCACGTGCTGAACCAAATCAATTGTCTTGTCATCCCAGTCGCCCGCCACGCCGCGGACAGCCAGTGGAGGCAAGGTTTCGCCAGACTGCGGACCGGAAAAGAGTGTCTTCGCGCTCAGCTTGGTGAAGTCCGCCGGATCTTTGACTTGAACCTCTCGAGATCGACGACGCCGCTCGGCTTTTTGAGGCCGCTGTTTGGCGGACGATTCGAATCGATTGGGTGACGTTGGTGTATCACTTGCAATGGTCGGGGTGGCTTCCTGCGCTGAAACGGTCGTTCCCAGCAGGCAAATCAACGTCCATGCCGTCATGGTTCGCGTTTTCGGCGGCTTGCGTGCATTACCTGTACTGTTGCGGTGTGGAAAGCGATCCGTCGAATGAGGCTGATGATCCATCAATCTTCCTGGTTGGGAGGACGAGAACGCATGATCGATTGCTCGTTGTTGGTCGGTCTGGCACCCCGCCCCAACTCGACCGAGGTGATTTGCAAGTCGGCGTCAACCGACTCGGTAGATGTCCAAAAATGCAGAAGCTGCTCGGACCCGGCGTCACTACTTTCGGAGAGCAAGTTGTCGCGTGCCGCAAAATCGGATGCGTCCAGCGTCACATCGAAGTTGTCTTCCAGTTCTAGCTTGGCTTGGTACCGTTTGCTTGGGCCTTGCGGAAAACGGCGGGCCGCCAGTCCGAATCCGACGGAGGCGGGCCGGCCGACCGAGCCGCGAACGCGAAACCAGCTGTTGGGTTTGATGACCACCGGCCGCGACTGATTTTGGGCAACGTGCACCGAGGCGATGAACAAGATTTTGCTGGTCTGTTCCGTGCCAATTTGCCTTGGTTGCGCGATCAAGCTGCCATCGTCGGGATCTGAATCCGCGACGAACTGAAGGTACCGCTCTCTCGCTTGTTGGCTGGTCAGCCGCCCGTTCTTCATCGCCTTGGTTAGCCGCATGCGGAAGGCGTGCGATGCGGGTAGCCACTTGCCCATTTCGGCTTCGCGCTGCAGGTCAGCGCTCCAGCGGTGAATCGGCTGGGTCAGTTTCTTTGCCACCACGGAATTCTGTGAGTCGATCGAAACGACCGCAAAATGCTGGGCAGGGACCTCGGTCGC
>JBCCUO010000876.1:0-2021 GCA_039196805.1 Planctomycetota bacterium
AGAGTTGCCCGTAAAGAACAGGGTCGGAGGAGATAAGAGGAGTGAGTCACGGCAACCATCTGCTGGATCAAGGCAAGACGGGGCCTGTACAGATGGCCCGGTCTTGCTTGCAACTAGCAGATTTGCCCTGACGTTGTCACGGGCAAAATTCATTGTCGAAAGTTCACTCCGTGATCCCGAGTCCGCTTTTGCCGCAAAGCGAATAGCCGGACAGTTGGTTCTTGCTCAGCTTCCAGGCTTTGTGCTGTCGCTTTGCGGTTCTAGATGCCGCGTGCTGAGTCTAGCCCACGGAGTGGGCTGACTACGTTGTCACACGATCGCGACAACGGCTCAGCGATTCGCCTGGGTTTACTGGGCCTAATTTGCGACCGGGATTCCAGCCGATGCGCTCGATCGACGCGTTCGCTTGCCAGGCTTGGCGTTGATCCATTCCTTGGTCAAGGCTTCAAACACTTCGGGCGTTTCGTACCGGACGATGTTCTTGCCTTCGGGCATCGGACCAATCAGCCCCCGCAGAACCGGCAATCCCCGCAGCGCCAAGTCGGTGCTGCAGTCGTCCACACCGATCTGGGTGTGCTGTTGGACCAAAGGATCGATGCTGGGGTAGTCGCGGATCAACAGCGAACCATCACGGCCGCGAGTTACGATTCGGAAGGTGTCTTTCTTGGCCATGGGTTCCGACGGCCGTTGGGCCGCCGCCGGGGAGGGTGGTAACGATCGAACGCGAACGATCTATCAGAGCCAAGCGGAGTTCCCATCCCCACGCGACCGGACCAAAAGGGAGGGCTGGTCGGAGCGCGTTTGGATCAGGACAGGGAAAGGAATCCGCTTTGACTCCTCGAGTCACGTTTCGCCGAGCAACGACAGGGACCCGTCACCCGGAAAGGGAATACGCAGCAAGCTGGCGTACTCCTGGGCATCGACGTCCATCCAGGGGTCGCTACAAAAAACTAAAGCCCGTCGTTGCACGACGATCGACTCGCGTAGCAGTGCTGATAGGCGCACCAGAATCGACTGTCGTGACGGTCTTGATGCGCATCGCAGGCTTGACAGTCTCAGCCCGCACGACAGTCATCTCCCGCAGGCGACGCAACGCGTCGCCGTTGCCGCCCGCATACATTTCTGCACGCAAACCTCCCCAATGCCTTTCCCGAGTGAATGCACAATGGCCCCATCCCCCGCCTACCTTGTGATCGGAGCGACCGGTGGAATCGGACGTGACCTGACACGTCGACTCGTCGCCTCTGGTGGCCAAGTCATGTTGATTGCGCGTCAGGAGGCCCCGCTGCAATCGTTTGCTGCTGAGGTCGGCCAGCCGTTCATGGCGATCGATGCAAGCGACTGGGATTCGGTCGCGCAAGCTGTTCAACAAGCCGCCGAGCGATTCGGCGGGCTGACGGGCGCGGTCAACCTGGCCGGGTCGGTCTTGTTGAAGCCAGCACACCTCACCAAGTTCGAAGACTACGAGTCGGCCGTATCTCAGAACTTGACCACTGCGTTCGCTCTGGTTCGCGCGGCGGCACCGGCGATGCGCAAATCGGGAGGCGGCTCGATCGTCTTGCTTAGCAGTGCGGCGGCCGACATCGGATTGACCAATCACGAGGTGATTGCCGCCGTCAAAGCCGCCGTCGCCGGACTAGCTCGCTCCGCATCGGCGACCTACGCATCGGCCGGCGTGCGAGTCAACTCCGTCGCGCCAGGGCTGGTGGAAACCGGATTGACCGAAGCGATCTGGAGCAACGATCGATCCAAGCAAGCGAGCTTGGCAATGCACCCCTCCGGTCGCCTGGGCCAGCCCAGTGACATCGCCTCCTTGATCGCCTGGCTGTTGGCTCCCGAAAACAGCTGGATCACGGGTCAACAGATTGCCGTCGATGGCGGCTTGGGATCGCTCAAAGCGCCCGCGAGATAACCCAGAACAGCTGGCGGCGTACGACGACTGATCTTGATCAAGCAACGGCGACCAGCCGGTTAGCGCCTGCCTGGCGGGTTCCTGTCCATCTATCGAACCCGCGTGCTCG
>JBCCUO010000877.1:0-2019 GCA_039196805.1 Planctomycetota bacterium
GGAATCGATTTGTCGTTGGGGAATCTTGGGCGCCGCCGTCATTGCTCGCAAGAACTGGAAGGCCATCCGGCTCAGCGGCAATGGTCAAGTCGTGGCGGTTGCCAGTCGGTCGGCCGCCCGCGCGAAGCAGTTCATTGACGAGTGCTCCGCCGAAGTTCCGCCCGGTGGACAGGTTGCCGCATACGGCGACTACCAAGCCCTGCTGGACGACGATCGAGTGGACGCCGTCTACATCCCACTGCCCACCGGACTTCGCAAGGAATGGGTGATCAAAGCCGCGCAACGCGGCAAGCACGTTCTGTGTGAGAAACCGGTCGCAGTTCACGCCGATGATGCCGCTGAAATGATCGAGGCGTGTCGCCAAGCAGGGGTGCAGTTCACTGATGGCGTCATGTTCAGTCACAGTGGGCGTTTGCAGCAGCTCCGCGACCATCTGGACGACGAGGAGGCGTTTGGGGCACTGCATCGAATCCAAACTCATTTTTCGTTTCCGGCGGACGATGACTTTAGCGCATCCAACATTCGGGCGGCCGCCGACCTAGAGCCTCACGGTGCCCTGGGAGATTTGGGGTGGTACTGCATCCGGTTCACACTCTGGGCGATGAAAGACCAACTGCCCACATCCGTTTCTGCCAGAACCTTGTCGACGGTCGGTCCGGCGGGCGTGCCGGGCGAGTTGTCGGCCGAGATGTTCTTCGATGACAACGGTACTGACTCAGGTGTCACGGCTGGTTTCTTCTGTTCCTTCCGCACCAGCAACCAGCAAACGGCGGTTCTGTCGGGTGAGAAGGCACATGTGACGCTTGACGACTTCGTGCTGCCGTTCCTGGGAGCGGAGCTGGATTTCCAAAGCCACTGTCACGAGCTAACGATCGACAACTGCCGGTGGAACTTTGGACGCCACACCACAAGGTTTGCAACCCATGAATACGCCTGCGGTGAATCGGACGCCCAAGAGGTTCGAATGGTGCGTTCTTTGGCCGACAGTGCCCTGGCCGGCGAGTTGAACCCTCGACTGACCGAGATTGCGATGAAGACTCAGCAAGTCCTGGATGCTTGTCGCCGCAGCGCGATCGCGGACGGCCAGCGAGTCGACGTCATCATCTAAACTGTTCAACGCGTGAGTGGCTGAAACACAGTCGACCGCCACGACGCATCTATTCCCTTCTGCTTTCCTTCGGTGCTCGCTTCGCGCCCACCGCCTCCTCTTTGAGAAGATCTCATGGTGATCACGATATTATCCTTCTTGTTCTTCACCGCGCTGGTCGGGGTGCTGACGTATTGGTTGGTGCGTGGCAAGGAAAGTGAGACCAGCGAGGGCTATTTCTTGGCCGGACGGTCACTGACCGCGGGTGTGATCGCGGGATCACTCTTGCTGACTAACCTGTCCACTGAGCAATTGGTGGGACTCAACGGCTCCGCCTTCAAGGATGGCTTGGCGGTGATGGCCTGGGAGGTGATCGCCGGCCTGTCTTTAGTGCTGATGGCAATCTTCTTTTTGCCACGGTACCTGGCGAAAGGAATCACAACGATCCCGGAATACTTGGCCGGACGCTTCAACGGGACCACACGATCAATCACTAACGCAGTATTCATCATCGCCTACGCAGTGATTTTGCTGCCCATTATTTTGTACAGCGGGGCGACAGGATTGATCGGCATTCTGGATTTGGAGAATGCGTTGGGAATGGGGGCGACCCCGCTGTTGTGGCTGACGGTCTGGATGATCGGGATTCTGGGCTCGGCGTATGCAGTATTTGGTGGACTACGGACGGTGGCCATCAGCGACACGCTGAATGGCTTTGGACTGTTGGTCGGCGGCGTGCTGATCACATACTTAGGGCTTCGTTATGTGGGTGACGGTAGCGCTCTGGAAGGTTGGTCGACCATGCGCGAGTCGCAGGGCGATCGTTTCAATTCATTGGGCGGCCGAGATTCCAGCGTCCCCTGGCCAACTCTGTTTAGCGGTGTCTTGCTGTTGAACCTTTTCTACTGGACGACCAACCAACAAATCATCCA
>JBCCUO010000878.1:0-2017 GCA_039196805.1 Planctomycetota bacterium
CAGAAATCCACATTATGGTTCACTTCATGTCGCGATATACGCTGGGATCGACAACCCCCACCCGCTGGATCCCGGCAAACGGACTGGTCTCTTTCTCCGCCGTTGCCTCCGGCGGCTCTTCGTCGGTGCGGGCCCAGGGGATTCGGTAGGCTGTTCCCGCAACGTTGGCCATCCGGTTCAGGTTGTACATCTGCCTCTGAATCGACTCGGGCAACTTCGCCAGACCGCTACCCAGGTCCAGCCGAATGGATGGCATCTCACCCATCAGCTGTTCGATCCATGGCAGCTTGGCAGCGTCTGCGGGCATCGTCAGTCGTTCTAGCGAATGACATCGGCAGAGTAGATCGATTAGTGCCTGATCCACCTGCCAGCCGCGGAGATCCAGGTCTTCTAGCAGTTCGCTTTCCAAGATGGGGCGGAGCGCCGAGACCGGCAACTGATTGTCGGCCAAGGAGAGCTGATGCAACTGCGTCAGTTCCCCCAATGCTCGTAGCGATGGTTCGTCCAGAGGAACGCGAGCAAGCGAAAGCGAACGCAGAGACGGCAGTTGACTCAGCCAGGCAATCGTCTCCAGCGAAACGGCGGTGTCATCCAAGTTCAACGTTCGAAGTGCGCGGAGACCACGCCAGGACGCTGTGACGTCATCATTAACCTGACAACCGGGCACGGCGAGGTAAGAGAGGCGACCGAATCGCCGAAGTTGCTTGAGCGCCTCGGGAGACACAGGCGCGTAAGCCAAAGTCAAACGGTCCAGGTTGGCACACGGTTGAATCGACTCCAAGACAGTGTCATCGACGGACGCGCCACCGGCGTTGAATGCGCGCAGCTGCCTTAATCCCTTCAGGGTGCAGTTTTTGGGCCAAGGGGCTTCCATGGTGATCCCGGTCAACTGCGGGACGTCGCGGATCTCTAGCAAATCAGGCGTTGACTTCAGGTGCAACTCACTCTTGAGTCGCGGAAGATCAACCAGGCGGAGATGTTGAATCCGCTCTAATGGTTCACTACTGAGGGAATCAAACTGCGTTCGTCCTTCGATGTCGATCCGCTCGATCGATCGCAAGTCGGCCGTGATTCGTTGCAACGTCGGAGCTTCACTGAGCATCCACTCCAAACCGGCTGAATCGATTTCGCAACCTTGAATGCTGATTCTGCGAAGCGCCGGCAGAGGAGAAACGGCTTTGAGTTGCTGGTAGTCAATTCCCGTCGCGGACAATTCCAAGACTCGGAGTCGCCGGTTCTTGCTGAGCGGTGACAGATCAATGCCACGAAGATCCACGCCACCCAAAGAGACTCGCGAAGGGCCTTGGTCGATTCCCAAGGCATTGATCCACTGCTGAACACCCTGTTGGGGATTTCGCCGCGTCGAAACGATCCCACCAAAGGAGTCCAGCATCGGCTCCAAGACCACCTCCTTCAGGTTGGGGCACTGTTCCACTTTGAGCGTTCGCAGAGTTTCACAGTAGCACTCGACACGCTCGATCGTTTGGGCGCCATCCAGTTCCATGGCGCTCAACCAGATGCCGCTGGGCAATCTCTGGCCCTGCATCAATCGCATCGCGACCCGTTCCAAATCCTCGTATTCAGTAAGGCGTTCGAATCGAGGAAGGTTCTTCCCATAGAACGCATAGTTCTGGATGCGGTTGGTCACAACCACACGAAGTTTGGGCATGTCGGATAGTCTCAGGGAGACGATCTCTTGATTGAAGCGTCCGCCGTCGCGTGTGACGTGCAGTTCAGCGAGTTGCGGCCAGCCCTGCATCGTCAACTCGTCGGTCCGTTCCCGACGTGGCCTTGGCAGCAACAGTAGCTTCACGGTGTTGGCCCAAGCGGGACGTCCTAGATCGCTGAGTTGCAGGTTGGTTTGTTTCACGTCGACGTGTTGCAGCTTGTCCAGTCCGTCAAGTTGTCGCAACGTCGATCCGTCCAGGTTGGTGCCTGAGAGGTCCAAGCTACGAAGCCATGGCAACGAGGCGATCGCCATCGACGTCTCTTCGTTAATCGGTGTCCCGGTCAAATG
>JBCCUO010000879.1:0-2015 GCA_039196805.1 Planctomycetota bacterium
CACGCGTGTGTCGACCGGACATACTCGCGTGCGATCCACCTCGAAACTGTCCCTGACTTGGGGCATCGACCTGTTTAACCCCCAGCCCTCCCAGCGGCAATGGCCCGGAACTGAAGGTGTTCCGGTCGTAGGTGATCTCGTAACGCTTGGCCGCATCCGATAGATCATCAGCGTAGGTTCCACTGAGCGACGCCCCCCCAAAAATGATTTGACTGCCGTTCTGCCAATCCAATCCATTCTGGCTGGCATCGTATGCGCCCTGCGCCGCAGAACTGAGGCCCTCAATCGTATCCAACGCTTCCAGTCCTTGGGCCACTTTGCCAATCGCTCCCGGTGCCTGGGCGAGTCTTGCAACTCCAATGCCAGTGAGAATCTGAGCGCTAACACCTCCACTAATCTTTGAGGCTTGGAAAGAGAATTCATCCTGAACCACGATGACATCGCGAGCCCAATCCCCCTTGGGAATTTTTCCGATGTACAGTCGCTGAGATTCCTCGACGCCCGCTGCATAGTAAATCCCATTGGCAACACCGTTGGGAATCGACGTGACCGCGTTGCCAAGATCAGCTCCTAGGTCCGTGAAGCTGTTGATGATGTTGAGTCCGCCCTGGCCGGTACCCTTCACTGCGCCCCAAACCCCAGCTCCACCAACTTTTACGTAGTCGGTAAATCCCCACCCTGCTAGTTGCACATTGGAAGTAGCTCCCGCAGTCGAGGCAAAGTTGATCGCGGGTTGAATGCCCCCAACGTATCGACCAATCTGAGTTGGTTCAGTTGGGTCGCGAAGCTCCACAGGCCCATCCACCGGTGTTAGTTTCGTCGGGTCATAGGCGAGCGTCGGTGGCGATGGCGGCGCAAACACATCCCGAATCGCACCGGTGACGTCGTGGTAAGTGTTGAGGCCTTGTTGGATCGCTCCGAGTGCCGTTGGGATGCCGGTGGCGGCGAACTGGCCGTTGACGTAGTCGTTGGCGGTGTTTTTGCCGACGCCTTGGATGAAGCTTCCCACATCAATCGAACCGGTCGCTCGGCCGCCCAAGAGCGAATGCGTTTGCAATCCGCCGCCAACGAAATCCTTGGGGAGCTGGAAGGTCACCAGATTTGGTGAGAGCGTGTTCTGCAGAAGCGAATCGCTGAAGTTACCCACCAGGGTGCTGGCAAACGGATCAGCCGTCTTCCCGAGTGCCCCGACGCTCTTGCCGATTCCGGCGACCGGCAATCCCAGGACGCTGACGTTGGCACTGGCAAACGCGCTGGTTCCCGAAATCCCCGCGCCCACGTTGACGCTGGCGAAGCTGCCAACTTTCAGGCTGAACGTGCCGCCGATGCCGCTCGACGCGGGAGTGAATCCGGTACTGATCGAGCCCACTGCTTTGCTCGCCAGTGAGCCCAGCTTGGCAGCCGCGCCGGCAAATCCGCCCGCCGCGTGAACAAACCACGTTCCCGTCGCCAGCGCGATTCCCGCCGAGAGGATCGGATGGTCTTCGACAAAGTCTCGCGTGTCGTCCCAGGCTTCTTCGAGGAAGTCGCCGATGTCGTCGATCGCCTCATCAACCACTTCCCGAACTTGACTGATCACACGCCGTATCTCGCGTTTGACCTTCTTGAACGCCTTGCTCAGCCAAGAGTTTCCCGTTGGGTCGGTGTAATCGTGCGGGGAGTTGCCGACGTAGCTGGTCAGGTTGACGTCCCCGCCATCGAACCCGATCGGATCCTCGCTCAGAAAGACTCCGGCGACGGGATCCATCCAGCTGTCGCGATAGTAGTGCATGCCCGTGGATTCGTCGGCGTCACGCCCGGTGAAACCGAACAGGTGATCCACCGAAGGATTGGTCTGCAGTCAGAAAAAGAGTCCTGACACCTTTGCCTGTTCGCCGAGGTTGCGACGGCCATCGTGGCCGTCGCCGCGTTCACTCCGTTCACGCTGAAGACGCAAGGCGTCAGCCAAGCGGCGTTCAGGTTCCGACGGCTTGCAACTCCGTCCCGATGGAAAGTCGTTTAGCCGTCGGTTTCAG
>JBCCUO010000880.1:0-2013 GCA_039196805.1 Planctomycetota bacterium
CCCCATTTTTCGTCCCTCAATTTTTTGCCAGTCTCTTTCCTGATTCCGAGAAAGGCGAAGTGGGATTTATTGTTTGCCTACTCGCTGGTGTTCATGCCTAGCTGACGCATTTTTCGATACAGATTGCTGCGATGGAGTCCGAGCCTTGAGGCGGCTTCGGTCATGTTGCCGCTGCAGGCGGCGATCGCTCGTTCGATGTGCTGGACTTGGAACTGTTTGGTCGCCTCCGACAGCAACGGATCCAGCACTGCGGTTCCGATTGACTCGCCCCCGGACACCCGCGCTGCGGGTGACGACGACAACATTAGGTCTTCGGCGGAGATCACATCGGAGACACTGAGGTAGCACACCCGCTCCATCGTGTTCCGCAACTCACGAATGTTGCCGGGCCAAGGGTAGGCCAACAACGCTTGCTTGGCATCGACGCTGAGCGTCGGTTCTTGGCGACCGGTCTGATAGGCAAACTGCGTCAAGAAGTGCTCGGCCAGCAACAAGACGTCTTCGCCCCGCTGGGCCAAGGGTGGCAACGTCAGCGACACGACGTTCAAGCGAAAGAATAGGTCCTCGCGAAAACGTCGCTCGTTAATCAACTGTTCCAGCGGTTGGTTCGTGGCGGCAATGACCCGGACGTCGACGGGAATCGTAGCCGAACCCCCGACGCGGACGACCACCTTCTCCTCCAAGACTCTCAGCAGCTTGGCTTGGCCACCCGGGCTCATGTCGCCGACTTCGTCCAAGAATAGGGTGCCGCCGTTTGCCAGTTCGAACTTGCCGGCGCGGGACTGCTGGGCGTCGGTGAACGCCCCTTTCTCGTGACCAAACAGTTCGCTTTCTAGCAACGTTTCCACCAACGCCGCGCAGTTGACGGCAATGAACGGTCCGCCACGACGCTGGCTTTCGTAGTGAATGTGACGAGCCAACACTTCTTTGCCGGTGCCGTTCTTGCCCAGGATCAAAACCGTCAAGTCCGTTCCCGCCACCTTGGTGGCGCTTTGGCGGACACTTTGTACGGAGGGATGTTCGCCGATCAGTTGCGTTGCGGAAGCCGCGTCTTCGACCAAGCGGTCCCGTGAAGCGAGCAGCGTGCGTTTGGTCTGCAGGTTGTCGATGGCGGCGGCAGCATGGGTGGCCAAATCATCCAGCAGCGTCGCGTCGTCGGCCGAGAACTCTCCGGTGCGATGATTGAGCACCTCGAAGACACCAATCAAGTCACCTCGTCCGCCCACCATCGGCACGGCCAGCAACGATCGTGTTTCGAATCCGACCGCTTGATCGACGCTGCGATTGATCCGATTTTCGGAATCGCTCCCGGCGCTCCAGATTTTGGGCTCGCCTGACTGCAGGACTTCACCGACCACGCCGGCGTTGTCGTCCACTTCCAGCGACTCGCCTTCGATCCCCAGCGCGGGTCGACCGATCAGTTTGCCGCGGCGCTTGGCCCACAAGAAGATGCTGGCACGCTGGCAGCCAAGCAGCTGGCAAGCGGTGTCCGCGATCGCTCGCAGCAACGCTTCATCGTCGTCCAGCGTTTGCCACTTGGCCGCTTCGGCCAACACGGTCGACAACTGGTCGACTCGGCGGACCAGCCGGTCTTGAGTATCGATCCGCTGCAGGGCCAACGCCATCAACTCCGCCGATCGTTTGAGCTGGTCGGCCCGTTTGACCGACTCCTGAATCGCCTTCTGTTGCGAGGTGGTCATCCGCAGCACCAACGCCGACGGAGACCGCGCGGTCTGAGCAGCACGATGACTGGCCACTCCGTCTGCCGATTGGTTCAGCGGCGAGACACACCAGGCGCCTTCGATCCGGGTGGCATGTTCGTCGACGACGTCGCTGACGATTGATTCGGGCAGCGATTGCTGGTCGCCGAACCAGAGTTGTGGCGTCCAATTGCCGCGGACTTGGCTGACCAGACCGCCGGCATCGGCGCCGATCATTCGCAGCAGCGAAGGCAGTGTGGACTGGACCATGTCTTCGCGTGAGACGCCACGCTGCAGGCTCTGCATCAGCTGA
>JBCCUO010000881.1:0-2011 GCA_039196805.1 Planctomycetota bacterium
AATCATCATGAGAGGGCTCCGTGGTTTGGGGTGTCAGTGGCAACTGAATTGTGACGCTTCGCAAGAAGA
Source organism: Planctomycetota bacterium (assembly GCA_039196805.1). Classification (GTDB taxonomy): domain Bacteria; phylum Planctomycetota; class Planctomycetia; order Pirellulales; family Pirellulaceae; genus JBCCUO01. The sequence continues at coordinate 70 of JBCCUO010000881.1, forward strand.
CGATCACGGCCTGGTCAGCAGGGAAAACCCAGCCGACTCGCCTCAAACCACGGACTTCATGGATTCTTCATGGAACGACGCGCCGGTTGTGGACTGCATGTAGCGTCGTGGTTTAGGTGGGACCGTTCCGTCGCGTTGCTTGATCGCACGGACCATCGATGGCAAGCAGCATTTCGATGAGCAAGAGCCCAAGCAAGAAGGAGGATCGCTGGCGATGGACGCTGCGCCGTGACAAGACGAGGTTGACATCAAGACGCAAAAAGGGGCGTCGCGACTGTGCGTCAATCCCATTTTGGGTGGCGCTTTTCTAAGAAGGCTGCGACGCCTTCTTCGGCCCAGGGTGTTGACGTTGCGGTGGCACTGGTTGCGGCGGAAGCGTACAGCTGGGACAGCATGGCCTCGCCAATGCCCTCGTTGAGGGTGCGTTTCGTGGCCGCTAGGGCTTGCGGCGAGACAGCAGCGCACAACTCACCGAGCCTTTGTGCCTCCACCCAGATCTGGTCAGACGTTGTCACTTGGGCGGTCAATCCGATACGAAAGGCTTCACTCGCGTCAATCGACTCGGGGATCAACGACAGACGCGCCGCCATCGAACCGCCAAGCCGAAAGCCAAGCAAGGCGGCAGTCGTGGCGCCGACCAATCCGCGTTCGGGAGCATTCGCTGCAAACCGCGCCCGGTCCGAACTGACGATCACGTCGCAAGCCAACGCCAGTGCGAGTCCAGCACCCAGTACAGAGCCGTCGACCGCTGCGATCACCGGCTTGGGGAACCGGAGCAGTTGCTCAAGCGTTTCTGACCATTTCCCCCAGAACGAATGCAACTCGCTGAGCTGATCCTCCGCCTGTTCGCCGGTCAGCGATGCAAGTTCACTCAAGTCCAACCCGGCGCAAAAGTCCGTGCCCTTTCCGATCATGATGACGGACCGAACACGCTTTTCCTGATGCAAGTCGCTGACCGCCAACTGAAAGTCATCGAGCGTTTGACGACTGAGAGCATTTCGTTTCGACGGACGATCCAGCGTGAGCGTCGCCGTCGTGTCGTGAACCTTGACGTCGACGAATTGCATCACCGACCTTCCACCTTGGTGAAGATCATCTTGCCGGCATTCGTCTGTAGGGTGCTGGTAACGCGTACGTCCAGCTCTTGGCCGATTCGTTTGCGTCCCCCTTCGATCACGACCATCGTGCCATCGTCCAGGTAGCCGACGCCCTGTTCGGCACCCTCGCCCTCCTTGACCACGCGGATCTTGAATTTTTCGTCCGGCAGATAGACCGGACGAAGCGCGTTGCTGATCTCGTTCAGGTTGATCACTTCGACGTTGTGTAGCTTGGCAACCTTGTTCAAGTTGAAATCGCCGGTCACCACCTTCCCTTCCAAGTGCTTGGCCAACAGGACGAGCTTCAAGTCCACAGTCTGGCCAGCCAGTTCCGGCAACTCGCGGTCAAAGATCTGCAAGTCCACCGAGTCGTCGGCCCGAAGTCGATTCAGCACATCCAATCCTCGGCGTCCTCGCGTACGACGCAGCTTGTCGCTGCTGTCGGCGATCGCTTGCAACTCGGAAAGGGCGAACCGAGGCATGATCAGCTGGTTGTCGAACACGCCCGTACCGACAAGGTCGGCAATCCGGCCATCGATCACAACGCTGGTGTCCAGGATCAAGGGCCTGAATCCTTTGACCTCGCGAACAAATTCGACATACGGAATCAGGAATCGGAAATCGTCTTTGGTCTGCAACAGCACGCTGGTGCAGAGGTAGCAGAGCACCAACCCGGTGAGCAACTGAAACGCGGCACCGGCGCCGGTCGATTCCAGCAGCGGCGCAACGGCAATCCAGAGGATGTACGTCAACAACACGCCGATCAACAAGCCAAAGTAGATCGCTGAGATCGTGTCGATTCGTTTTCGGGGCAGGTAGATGTCGACGGCAACAACGGCACCGGC
>JBCCUO010000882.1:0-2011 GCA_039196805.1 Planctomycetota bacterium
CCGAACCCCGCAAGGCAACTGACGATGGCGGTGGCGAAGAATCGATCGTGGCATCGATTGGGCTGCGAATGCTGCGCCCCAGCCAGATGGATGATCTGGCGGAGGCGGCCGAGTCCGTGATTTACGTTCCCTGGTCATCTCGGGTTTCTCAGGTCCTGGACCAACTGCAGAGCCAAGATCGCAACGTTGCGGTTGTGGTCAACGAGTTTGGCGATGAGGTGGGGGCGCTTTCGTTGGACGGCATTTGGCGACGAATGCTATCGGCCTCGTACGGTCCTGATGATGAGACGCGGTGGATCAAACGCATCGATGACGTCACGGTCCAGGTCACAGGAGCGACCGCGCTCAGCACGCTTGCTCGCGAAATCGGCGTGGAAGTCCCGGAAGAGCGGAACGCAACCGTTGCGGGGCTTCTGCAACGACACAACGAACGTTTCCCCCGACTCGGTGATGCCGCTCCGCTGGACAACCATCTGCTGCAGGTCATCGAAGAATCTGACGACCGGGTCCTGATCGAGGTGCGACCGGCGACGATCGAGGAGGAGTCCGAGGGCGACGCGGCAGACTCAGATCGTGTTCAGGGGGGCGACGGATGATTTCCGTCTTGATGATCGCTTTTGCGCTGTTCGCGATTGGTTTGGCGCTGAGCGCTTTCTTTAGTGGCAGCGAAACCGGATTGTATCGCGTTTCTCGCACGCGACTGGTGCTGGACGGATTGGATGGAGTGACCGGAGCGAGGGGACTGCTCTGGCTACTGAACCACCCCGCGATCTTCATCGCGACGACGCTGGTGGGCAACAATGCCGCGAATTATTTGACTAGCTTTGCCATCGTGTTGGGAGTGGCCGGTGTATTTGGCAACAACGCCACCGCAGAACTGATGGGACCAATCTTGATGACGCCGCTGGTATTTGTGTTTGGCGAACTGTTGCCGAAGCATTTCTTCTACCAGGCACCCTATCGGTTGTTGCGGCGGGTGCGACCCGCGTTGCTGTTGGCAACGGTCGTCTTTTTGCCGGTTTCGCTGGTGCTGGGACTCTTGGGGAATGTATTGCGTTTCCTGACTGGGCAAACGCCGTTCCGCACAAGCATGGCGATGGCACGAGGCGAGTTGGATCAATTGATGCGTGCCGGGCAAGAGGCAGGCATTTTGGGCGCCCGGCAGCGATCGCTGGCGCAAGGCGTCTTTGAGATCGGGAACCAGCCAGCGATCTCCTTTGGTGTGCCCACGGATCGACTTGCAGTCGTTGCCGAGCCGATCGATTTAGACGCAGCGCGGCAGAAGGCACGACGCAAGAATCACCCGATGGTTTTGGTCGGTGACCCCGATCGGATCACGGGCTTCTTTTGGTACGCCGATCTGTGCGTACGGGATCCGAAGGTTAAGCCACTGCCGGTGATCCGTGGCTTGACCACGGACCGTCACCTGCAACTGCTGCTGAGACTGTATGACTCTCGCAGCGATGTTGCCGTGTTGTACGACGAGCGCGGCAAGGTTCGCAGTGTGGTTACCAAGCGACAACTGTTGCAGACCTTGGTGTCGAAGTAGGTAGATCGAAGTGGCTGGCCTTCTCCGAAGGCGAGGCTGCTGAGTCGCCTAACGCTTGATCGCGCGCCTGCGCTGCGGTGGAGTAGGATGCTGCCACGCAAAGGTGTTGGGCCTGGGGCACGGGCGAAGACGGAGGACGAACAAATGTACGACCGACGGGAAAAGGCCCAACGAGATTACGAATGGGCCATCTCGGGTGCTCGCCAGGAGGGACGAGAGGAGGGCCTCGAAAAGGGTCGAGAAGAGGGACGCGAAAAGGGCCGTAGTGAGGGGAAGCTGGCTGGCCAGATCCAGTTGCTTCAGCAGCTGCTGGGCGACACTCAGTCGAGCGAGACGGAGCTTCTGCGGCAAGATGCCGAAACGCTGACGATCCAACTTGCGGAACTTCAGAAGCGACTTCGCGCTCGCCCTTCGTGACGGAAATCGGATCGACGGCGCTACGATGTGCAGCAGAGCCCAGTC
>JBCCUO010000883.1:0-2010 GCA_039196805.1 Planctomycetota bacterium
AGCAGCTCCTGGCACTGTTTACTGGTGATGCTCTTGTATTGCACGCCGACGTACCATTCCCAGTCGGTGCCCATCCACTTCTGGTCCAAAGCCACCTGTAGTCCGCCGCCGGCGCCAATGAAGTCCCGGCGTTCATACTTGTACTCCTGGACCTCTTCGATCAACGAACGGATCTCGTTCTTGGCCCACTGGAAGATTCGGGCCAAGTCATCGTGATCGTAAAGCGGGATTTCACCGGGTCGGCGTTCATTACGAAAGATCGACAACGAGCCAATGATGCGACAAAGCTCGGTGTACGCCCACAGTGGATGGACGCCGGTCGCGAACGCCAAGGAACGCAACGAGGCGAACCCCGCGTTCAGCGAGTTCAGCATCAACAGTCGATTGATGTCACGCGTTTCGGCGGCGCCCTGCATGATGCCACGGGTGATGACCTGGCTGCTGACGACATCGATCTTCTGGCCGATGATGTCATAGACCGCGCGAACGTAGTCGCGAGCCAGTTCGGGCCAGGCGTCACAAGCCAGCACTGGCGGGATGAAGTCGGCGTCCAGTTCGGGAGCCGCCTCGGTCGCACCGCTACGTTTGACTCGCGCGATCCGTAGCGTCTCGTATCCTGATAGGTTGTCACTGCCCAACAGGATCTGAACGTTCAACGCCCGGTGAACGATTTCCTGCTCGTTGCCTCCCGCGTTTTCGTCCGGAACCGATTGCCCGAATTCCACATACCGATGACCACCTCCACGTTCGGTGGACGTGTTGGGACGCCCGAGTCTTAGTTTCGGGACAGCCAAGTAAACGTCGATCAAGTCATCCTTTTCGAACGCCTCGGACAAGTCTCGGGCCGGACGCTGATCGTCGCTCAAGTCCACACGGTCGGGCTCCTGGCCGGTGGACAGTGCGATGATCGTGCCGTCACGCATTCGAGCTTGGCATTCAGTCAGTTCGAACTGGCCATTGGCGATCGCTTCGCGGCTGAATTCGATGCGTCGCAAGCCGTAGCCGTAGGGCTGATTCAGTCCGACTTGCAACGTCGCGTTTTCAGCAATGCTCCGCTCCGCCGCTTGCATGTGGTGCGGTCGCAGAAACATTCCCTCCTGCCAACCTACCGGCTCGTAATGCATTAACAGATTCCTCTACCGGTCGGTCACTTTGCGTCGGGAACGCGTGGGGAGGCTGGAAAGGAATGTAACAGCTGTCGATCCACCGGCCCACAGGGTAGACTCGCCGTTGACCCTAAGCGGGGCCCGAGTCGAGGGGATCAGTCAGCCAGTGATGCTCTTCGATTCAACGTCATCACGCCGCCGTTGTCGACAACGGAGTCCAAACAGACGATGAGCAATTCAGGTGTTTACGATCAGCGACAGTCTTGGCGACGTCAAGATTCAGGTGGCGCTTCAAATCGAATGTGGGGTCGCATTCTGCTGCCCATCGCGGCGATCGCCCTGGTCAGTTGGTTTGTGTACTTGCTTTGGCGTCCACCTCGCCGCACGACCAATCTGATCTGGATCGAGTCGTCAACATCGGCGACCGGGGTTCTGCTGCCGCCGCGGTACGCCGACAACGCTCGCGGCTTGTTCCAATCGCTGGCCGATCAACGGACGTCCGTGCGATTCAAGCCAATCCGAAATCAGCAGCGAGACGCCGTCCGCGAGCAGATCAATAGTCCGGATTTCTTGCCCGGCGATGTCAATCTGGATGACGATGCAATCGTCGTGGTCGTTCGCGGTCACCTAATGCTGGATGAACAGGACCAGCCCTGCTTGGCGTGCAGTGACGTGAACGTCGGGGGCGAGCCCAAGCTTTCCGGACTGCTGCCGATCGAAACGCTGCTGACCAGGATGGCCGGCCTGCCAAATCCCGCCAAAGGCAGCCGCATCGTTGTCCTGGATCCGCAGCCTCAATCATCCGACGCCCGACTGGGGCAGATCGGCGACAAAGCGATCAAGAAGCTCAGCGACGCGATGATCGCTCTGAGTGGTCCTGCCGCGAAAAACGTTTGGCTTGTCG
>JBCCUO010000884.1:0-2008 GCA_039196805.1 Planctomycetota bacterium
CTTGCTGCAACTGATCTCAGTCGCATCTTGAATCCGTCGAAGAAGGCGAGGCTGCTTTGGAGCTTCGCCTTTTTTGCTGCGCGGACGCCGAACCACCGGTTGGACCGCGTGAGCCCGACGGCGTGATCTCGGTTGGGGCGAGTGATACCGACCGACGCCTTGGGGAACATTCAACAGCACGATGAAGGAATGCCACACCGCGCAGGGATGTTACTGCTCAGGTAGTGGATGGCACATGCCGCGCAGCACATGCAGGACAGCACACGAGTTGCGTCGCGACGAGGAATCCTGGAAAGGAGCAACGACCTAGGAGATTCCCGATAGAAGCCTCACCGGTGAACCCTCGGCACGGGTTCGTGTCGACAAGAGCTGACCAGCCTTTGCCCTTCACCCCAGCCACCCATTACTTGAGTCTCTTTCATGCCCGATCCGTCCAGCAATCAAGACCCGACTGATCATCCACGCGTCAACGAATGGACCAAACCTGAGCACGTCGAAAGTTATTTGGCAACGTTGACTCAGATCCCGCATCGCCGTGAAGGCGAGGCGACATTGCTTTCCGAAATCCCGAAGACCGCACGACGAATACTGGATCTGGGGTGTGGCAACGGTCACCTGTTGGCGATTGTGCTGGCCCACTGCGAACAGGCAACTGGGCTGGGATTGGACCTCTCCCCGGTCATGCTGGATCATGCCCGCCAAAGGTTTTCGGATACGCCCGGAGTCGAAGTCGCGCAACACAATCTGGACGAACCGCTACCACCCTTGGACCGCTTCGACGTGGTGGTTTCCAGTTTTGCGATACACCACTGTGACGATCGACGCAAAAGAGCGATCTATGCGGAAGTGTACGATCTCTTGCTGCCAGGAGGCGTGTTCTGCAACCTGGAACATGTCGCCTCGCCGACAGAAGCCATCCATCTTCGGTTCCTTCAGGAACTGAACCTTGACCCGAGTGAAGAAGACCCCAGCAACCAGCTACTCGACACGGAAACCCAGTTGAGTTGGCTGCGAGACATCGGCTTCCAAGACGTGGATTGCCATTGGAAATGGCGAGAGCTCGCGCTGCTGACCGGGCACCGATCCTAGACGGTATCGCCACCTGGGATGAATTCGCCTGCCATACGCGGCATTCGAACGGCTCCGCCGCCGTGGCGATGGACACGGGTCCTGCGGCGCGAACTAACAGCGAACCGCGGTGAACCCCGCTCGGCCATCCGAACGCCCCGGAGCGAACACGATATTTGGTTTTCCAAAACTGGAGTTGACCCGGCAAGCCAGGCCGGCCTAAGTTTTGGTTATTCAAATTTGAATAACCAAAACTACTCACGGATGGAGAAGAATCGTGGCTCGTCCCAAAGCCAAAGAACTGACGGCCAGAGAGCTTGCGGTGATGCAGGTATTCTGGCAGGGCGAATCGGCGACCGCCGAAGACGCCCGAGCCTCCCTCGCCACGGGCGGTGAAGAACTGGCCTACGTCACGGTCGCCAACGTGGTGAGGGCGCTCGCTGACATGGGTTTCCTTCACCAAACGACGACGACGCGCCCCTACCACTACCGCGCCGTCAAATCCTTTGACGAGGTGTCAAAGGGCCTGGTCGGTGAACTGGTCAAGCGTCTCTTCGATGGATCTCGCGAAGCGATGCTGGTCCATTTGCTGAACCAACGAAAATTAACGGAAACGGAACGTGACTACCTGCCCAGCGTCCTCCGCGAGCAGGAGGACGATCAATGATTGGCGCATTGCTTTGCGGCGTTCAGGTGACGGTGCTGCTGGGGCTTGCCCTGCTACTGTCGAACCTGACATTGGGGCGTCATCCACGATTGTCGTCGTGGCTCGGTGGACTTGGCATGGCCGGTGCGGCGGCCGTCGTTTTGCTCGCGTTGGCGGATGTCCCTCGCCCGTGGAACCTCCGTCGCCTGGAGGCGTTTTCCGTCGACAACGAAGCGTCCTTGTTGAACCCAACGAACGAATCGCCCGATTCGTTGGCCGGATCATCACCCGACC
>JBCCUO010000885.1:0-2006 GCA_039196805.1 Planctomycetota bacterium
CTTGTCTTCTTTGGCTTGCCGAATGAACTCTTCGCGCTCTTCCGGCGTTTTCCAGTATTCGTCCGGATCCCAGTCCAATTGAGTCACGAACTCTTTCGGACGCAGGTGTTCTTCGTAGTTGCGGTGGCAGTCGATGCACCACGCCATCGACAGCTGCTCGTGCTGGTAAACGACTTCCATCTGGTCGATGCGGCCGTGGCATTTGACACAACTGACACCGGAATTCACGTGAGCCGCGTGATTGAAATAGACGTACTCCGGCAGGTTATGAACCCGTTTCCAGCCAACACTCCGCCCGCTTTTCCAGCTCTCGTGAATCGGTGCCAGCTTGGTACTTTCCGCGTGCACGGCCGACAGCGCCGTGACGCCCTGATCATCCGTGGGACTGTGGCAGTTGATGCAGGTTGCCGTCGGAGGAATCGCCGCGTGAGCCGCCTCAAAAACCGTGTTGTGGCAGTAGCGACAGTCCATTCGCAGCTGACCTGCATGGATCGCGTGGCTGAACGGAACCGGTTGGGTTGGCTTGTAGCCAACGTTCAACGTTTCAGGATCCGTGACCAAACCGCCCATCGCCGCCGCGTAAAAGCCACCGCCCACGGCGGCAACTCCGAGCACAGCCAAGAGTGGGTTGACCCAACGCGGGAACAAAAATCGTTGCATGTTTAAGAGGGCCTCCAACCAGAGGCGTAAAAGAACACAGCAAATCGGCCGCTAGAGAAGCGAAAGGTCGCCAAGGGTGTGCCTATAGGGACAAACTCTCCACAAACCCTGATTCCATTTGCACGCAGTATCGCCGCTGAACATTTGAAGTGACAAGGCCACACGCATTCGAGCGACATTAAGCCGCATTGGACGGCGGGCGATGCCGAGGGTCTGACAATTTGTCGCGGTCAGGCAATCTGTTTACCACCATTGACCGTCGTCAGTCACCGGCTGCAGCGGACACTGCATCGAATCGATCGCCGAAGCAAGCTCCCCCACCGCCCAATCAACATCGTCAATCTCAAGCCGATACTCGGGCCAAGTCCCGCCACCCGGCCAAATCTGATGTGGCGCCGGCCACCGCGTCTTCGGTGTCGCCGATTGCAAACGCACGACCAGCCGGGGCAGATGAGATGACCGCGCGGGTGCTTCCGTTGTCTCAGACGCGAGGGTTCCCGACTCCGGTAGCGGTGGAACAAACGCTGACACCCAGGGACGGTCATCAGGGAAGTCAGGTGCCGAACACTTCCGGCGGACATGGACTGAATTTTTGGGCGCACCCGCAACATCGACGATCGCTTCAGTACGTTCCCTCGCACGCACCTGGGATGATTGGCCATCTGACTCGGGCCGCGATGAAGCGGGTGCGTTGGCGACGACCGACATCGGTTCGGGCATCCGCGGAGCCGCAAAGACGGTTATCCCATGCTGATCTGCCAGCCGCCCACACAACTCTTGACGCAAAGCATCCGAGCCCGCCGTTAGGGCCAGTGATGGCGGCGCGGCATCCAGATGATCCGCCAACCGCCGGATCGACCAACCAAAACGCGGATCACAATAGTGAGCCGCCACGTCGCAGGCTGGCCGAAGCACGAATTGCCTTGCTGTGTAGCGGGGATGCGGAACGATCAACCCTTGTCCGCCTCCGACCAGTTGCCCATGCAGAACCACATCCAAATCGATCGATCGAGCCCCCCAGCGGGCCTTGCGCTTTCGGCCCAGCTGGTTTTCCGTCTCTTGCAACAACGCCAGTACCTGTCGTGCCGTCCAGTCCGTCTCGAAACAGGCGACGGCATTTAGGAAGGGCTCCTGCCCGCCCGGGCCACCAATCGGTGGCGTTTCGAACAGTCGACTGCACGTCAGCGATTCGGCCGCGCCCGATGCCTGGATCCGACGTGCGGCTTCCGCGACCACGTCGGCGCGATGCCCCAGGTTGCTGCCAAAACTGATCAAGCATTGTGCCATCGAATTCGATCAAGAAGATGCTGCTAGAGTGACGAAGTCGACCGATCTTAGCACGCGGC
>JBCCUO010000886.1:0-2004 GCA_039196805.1 Planctomycetota bacterium
AGCTTTTTGCTGAAATCGGTCCATTTTGACTCAAGAATCAGCATTGACCTGAACTTGGCGGATCTGAATACTTGCCGATCGCTCGTGGCGAACAAGTCTTCGATGGTCAATTTCTGACCGGTCCAGGCTTGCACGCCGCATGGATGTGCGTCGTAATCGGAAGTTGCATGGCTGGCGTGGAGTCGCTGGCTGCGAGCCAATTCAAATGGCTCGCATGGTCTGTTGATGGACCACCTGTGGACCGATTGAGTTTCCCCGTCACGGGAGTTGTCGTTTGTCGCTGTTAGCGAACTTCGACGTGAAAGAACGCGTGCGCGCGGCCGTTGACATCGTTGATGTCATCGGACGAGAGCTGGAGCTGCGTCCACAGGGAAGTCAGTTCGTCGCCCGCTGCCCCTTTCATAATGACAAACGACCGTCGATGACGGTGAATCAGTCGCGGCAGACCTGGAAGTGTTGGGTCTGCGACATTGGCGGCGACATCTTCAGCTACGTCATGCGACGCGAGGGTCTCGATTTCCCAGCCGCACTTCGGCTGCTGGCCGATCAGGCCGGCATCCCGATCGAAGAAATCACGCGGGGCAAAAAGACCAAGCCGGGTGATCCCAACGATCGTGACACCCTCTTCTCTGCGATCAAACTGGTTAGCGACGCCTACTTCGATGTCCTCGATGCCGCAGCATCGAGCGACGCCAAGTTGGCACGCGACTATCTGCGATCGCGAGGCATTGACGAAGAGAGTCGTCAGCGATTCCGGATCGGTTTCGCTCCCGATGAGTGGTCATTCGCAGTCGACCGACTGACTAAGGGTGGATACAGCACTGAGGTCGCCGTCGCGGCTGGATTGGTCAAGCACCGTGACCGCGGTGACGGCGCGTTCGACTTCTTTCGCGGTCGATTGATGTTCCCCATTCACGACTTGCAGAACCGTCCGATCTCAATGGGAGGCCGAGTGCTTCCGGAGATCGTCAAACGTTGGGGGGAAGGCTTTAGCGCTGGCAAGTACGTCAACGGACGTGAGACGATGCTGTTTCGCAAGTCGCAACAGCTTTACGGGTTGCAGTTGGCTCGCGACGCGATCCGGCAACAAGGTGAAGCGTTGGTGATGGAAGGTTACACCGACGTGATCGCGGCTCGACAAGCTGGGATCGAACCCGTCGTTGCCGTTCTTGGCACGGCATTGACAGAGCCCCACATCAAAACGCTCAAGCGGTTTGCTCAACGCGTCGTCTTGGTGCTGGATGGTGACGTTGCGGGTCAGAATCGCGCGGACGAGGTGACTGAACTATTCGTCAAAGCGGACGTGGATGTTCGCGTGATGACGCTCCCTGACGGTTCTGACCCGGCCGACTTCATCCAAGCCCACGGAAAGGATGAGTTTCTTAAACTCGCAGCAGCTTCCCCCGACGCACTGGATCATAAGCTGTTTCGACTGACCGACGGCGTTGATCTGACCCGCGACACACACCAAGTCAGTACGGCAGTCACCACGCTATTGAAGATCTTGGCCAAGGCTCCCGAGAGTGCAGGCGTGCGTCGTGATCAGATGCTGGTCCGCCTTGCCAAAACATTCGAGCTTTCGCCTGAGCGACTCCAGCGACAACTGGATAGCTTGACGGATCGGACGGACCGCCGAAGTGGTGCCCGACGTGCCGCACCCCGTCACTCGGGTCAACGCCCAGCCACGCCTAGACGATCGCCGAGCGTCGCGGATCCGAATCAGCTATTTGCCGAATCGGCCACCGATCTAGACGAGTTTGGAATCCAATCGGCGCGTCCCGAAGCGCCAGCCCGCGACATCCAACCGAAGCTGGCATCGGTGATGGGTATCGATCGGGAGCTATTCGAGACGTTGATCGAAAACCCTGAGCTTGCGGCCATGGCGGTCGAAGCGATCGATCCCGATTGGTTGGAAACGACAACCGCCAAGATGCTGCTTTCGGTCTACCAAGACTTAGAACTCAACGGGCGAGAGCTTGATTGGGCATCCGTGTTGTTGGTGAT
>JBCCUO010000887.1:0-1991 GCA_039196805.1 Planctomycetota bacterium
GCCGGAGAACAAAATGGCATTGCCTCCTTGGTCGGTTGAGTTGTTGCGTCGTGGGCTGACCGATGTCGCACGACGGGCCAGTGAACCGGAGACGCTCAATAAGCTGAAGGCACAAGCGACCGAGTTGCTGCAGGATCTACCCGAGACCGCCGCCCGTGGCATCGATCGTGTGATGAAAACGGCCGAGGCTGGCAAGGAGGCGATCCAAACATGGACCCGACGCCATACCAGCCTGGTGATCCCCACGATCAATGCCAGCGGCACACTGCTGCATCCCGGCGGAAGCGGGCTGCCGATCGCTGATCCCGTTTGGCAGGTGGGGCAGGAAGCACTTCGAGGCGACTTTTTGCACTCTGGCGAAGCCGCTTCGCGGATGGACGACATGATGCTGCGGTCGCTTCCTGGATCCGCCACCGCGGTCGCTGTGGCGGGAAGCATGGTTTCTGCGACGTCCGCATTGACACTCCTGGCGTCGACTCGTGACTTGGTCGTGCACCGTCACCATGCGATTCGCGTCGACGATACCACTCCTCTGCCTGATCTGTTTGGCGGACCGCTGTCGGTCGTCAAAGAAGTGGGAGCGGCCGACGAGGTTCGCGAGTCCGATTTTGATGCCTTGGGACCTCACTGCATCATCTGCTGCGACTCCGCCTCCGACCCGGTGCAGCTGATGCCTTCGCGACCTGATCGCTGGCAAGTCGTCATGCTGCCGTATGCGACGTGTCATCAGCATGAGGGGATCGATTTACCATCAGCCGAATCGATGCTGGCAGCCGGCGCGGACGCGGTCATCTTGCCTGGTGGCGGAATCAGCGGTGCCCCCGAATGTGGATTGATCGTCGGAAGGTCCGAGCTGCTGAGACCGATCACCGAATCGATTTCGTGGGCGTCATTGGAAGCGACTTTGGTGACCAAGTTGATGGTGGCCAAATGGCTGGATTGCTCGCGAAACCATCCGGAACAACTACCGCTCGTCGATCTGATGGGCATCTCGGAGGACAACCTGCGCGGAAGAGCCGAACGGATGGCAACACGGCTATCCGCCGTCGATGGGATCTCATCGACCCAGCTGACAGATCAACAAGCACACATCCACGATAACGGGCGGTGGTCCGTGCCTTCGCGGCAAGTCGTCTTGAAACACGAATCCAAAACCGCGGCAGGTTGGCAGCAGGAATTGGCGTCCAGCACGCCTGCGGTGATCGCGTCCACTCAAGAGGACACGCTTTCGATTGATCTCCGCTGGGTCACTCCCGATGCGGACTCCACCATCGCCGAAGCATTCGAGTAGCCCGCTTCCGAGTTTCAGCGAGGCAACGACCGACCAGTAAGCGTCGCCGTCCCCAGGTCCATCAGATCACACAGCAATTCCTAGCCAGTACGGCCTGGCCGATCTCGGCGCGCGGTGCGAATCGCTCCTTCCCACGGAGTCGTCGGTCGGCTTTCGTTAAGCGATCAGATCATGAACGACCCGGCCATGGACATCGGTGAGTCGAAAGTCTCGTCCGGCGTGACGAAAAGTGAGCCGTTCGTGATTCATCCCCAACTGATTCAAGATCGTGGCGTGCAGGTCGTGGACTTCCACCGGATCCTGCACCGTGTATTTGCCGATCTCATCGGTCTCACCGTGCACATGACCTCCCTTGAAGCCCCCGCCCGCTAACCACACGCTGAAACAATCCTTGTGGTGCCCGCGCCCGTTCTTGCCCTCCTTTGTCGGCGTGCGACCGAATTCGGTTGCCCAAATCACAATCGTCTCGTCCAGCATGCCGCGTTGCTTCAAGTCACGGATCAACGCTGCCGTCGGCTGATCGACGTTGTACGCCAAATCAGCGTGCTCTTGCATTTCCCCGTGCGAATCCCAGTTGGGTCGCGACCCGGTGTCGATCAACTCGATGAATCGAACACCACGTTCGGCAAGTCGTCGCGCCACCAGGCATTGCCAGGCGAAGTCGGCTCCAGGACCTTTGACCTTTCGATCCAAACCATAA
>JBCCUO010000888.1:0-1988 GCA_039196805.1 Planctomycetota bacterium
CCGGGTTCGAAGCGATCACCGTATTCCGGATCGCCAATCAGTTGCTGCATTTGGACGTACCATTTATCCCCAGGATGATGACCGAGTGGGCCCATAAGCAAACGGGCATCGACATACATCCTGGTGCAACGATCGGCGACTACTTCTTCATCGACCATGGCACGGGGGTGGTGATCGGCGAGACGTGCGACATTGGTCAACACGTCAAGCTGTATCAAGGCGTGACGCTGGGGGCGCTGAGTTTTCCGACCGACGCGGACGGGCAATTGATTCGCGGTCAAAAGCGGCATCCGACAATCGAAGACCACGTCGTGGTCTATGCGAACGCCACGATCTTGGGTGGTCGCACCGTGATCGGTCGCGAGTCAGTGATCGGATCCAGCGTCTGGATCACCAAGAGCGTCTCGGCGCAAACGACCGTCGTGCTGGAGAAGCCACAGCTGCGCGTCAAAGGGGCCAGTGATGATCCGTCTACTCCCGTCGCGGATCTGAACTTTCAGATCTAGGGTGACGGTTCGTTGGCGGATACGAAACGCTGGCCAGCGCTTCCCGCTTCCAAAGCGATTGATGTCAGGCTGACGCGTCGGGCGAAAAGGTCGTTGCGACGCTTTTGGCCAACAGATCCGTCGCTGACGCGTTGGGCTGAGATGTCGTTCTGTGGGTTCCTCTATCTCCCGGTTCTCATCTGCTGGGGAGCCGGACACCAAATAGCATGTTGCGGCTGATCTGTCGAATGGTCTGTCCGCCATTGCCGCGTGGCGGACGATGGGTGTTAGACTCCGGCCAGCTCCAGGCCTCGCATCGTTCCGGTGGAGGTGGCGAATCGGTCGACCGGCAAGCCCATTCGCTGCAACATTGAGACGAACAGATTGGGGAGCGGGTAGTTGTTGTCGGTGTCAAATGCCAAGTGCTGTCCGTGACGGAATCCGCCGCCGGCGAAGAGAACCGGCAGGTTCGTGGTGACGTGCGTGTTGGCATCACCCAGGTTGCTGCCGTACAGAACCATCGTGCGATCCATCAGCGTTTGATTCGCCTCCGGCGCCGCCTTCAACCCGTCGAACAAGTCCGACAACAGCTTCATGTGCCATTGGTCGATCGCCTCCAACTGGTCAATTTTCTGCTGATTCTTGCCGTGGTGCGATAGGCTGTGGTAACCGTCGGTCACTTCCATCTCCTCCAGTTCAATGGCTGGTGAGTTGACGCTGTCCAGCATCAACGTGACCAAACGACTGGAGTCGGTCTGAAAGACCAGCTGAGCCATGTCGTACATCAGCCGCACCTTGTCCATGTACTCGCGGGGGTCTTCCGGATCGAGTGGCATCTTGGTGGTCGCCTCCGGCTTGGGTCGGTATTCCCACTGCTGGGCCATCGACATCCGTTTCTCAAGCTCACGGACGCCCGTCGTGTACTGATCCAGCCGGTCGCGATCGACCGGGCCCAATTCACGGTGCAACTGCTTGGCTTGATCGGCGACGGAATCCATGATGCTTCGGCCCAGCCGAAGTCGCCGGACTTGCCGCTGGACCTGGTCGGGCGTCCCTTTCAGAAAGAGCTGTTTGTAGATCTCGCTCGGTTTTTCGGTGCATGGGATCAACACGCCACCACCGGTCCAAGACAGACTTCGACTTCCTTGCTTGACGTTGACACCCCAAGTCATCGAAGGAAATCGCGTCTGGTGGCCGATCTGTTCGGCGATGTACTGGTCCAACGAAATGGTGTTGCGGAAGCCTCCGCTGCCAGGATGCGGAGCGGCGGTCAAAAAGCAGTTATCAGCGGGGTGGCCGCCGTCCACATCGGGATGCCAAACACCGCTGAAGACCGTGAAGTCTTCGCGATGCTTCGCCAGTGTCTGCAAATAGGGTGAAGCGACGTAATGCCGACCTGAACCGGACGGGAAGAACTGGTTGGGAAGGAGTCCCAAGTTGTTACAGATCGCAAGCATCCGGTGCGGTCGTGTCTCGTCCGACCCGGCTGGAGCGACAGCAGGC
>JBCCUO010000889.1:0-1986 GCA_039196805.1 Planctomycetota bacterium
ATCTTTCAAACCGTGGATCGCCAGATCACACGCGTCTTTTGACGCTTCGGGCTTCCACTTTCCCTGCGAGCCCTGCCAGAGAATCAGCCTCTGAGGGCCGTTAAGGGCCCGCCTGAAGAAGCCCCTCCCCAGCTGAGGGCTCCGACGCGCAGGGTTGGTCTGCGTCCGACCCTCCCGAAGCGCGGGAGAGTCAACCAAGTCGCAGAAGGTTTGTCTCACCCAATCCACAACACGCTTCGCGCCAACTTCAGCCAAGCAGATCCACTGGGATCACTCATGTCGTAGTCTTTCACCGGAACGTACGCGCGAGAACGATCCACCACTCGGACCGGGATCTGACTGTGTTTGACCAGTTGGTCGATCCGCTGGCGGTTGGTGTAATGCAGCACGATGAAGCGATCATCGCTGGAGATCGAAGCGATCTGCCAAGCGGCCGCGTCAAGCCTTAGCTCACACAGTTCCAACATCCGCTCGCCCGCGTCGGGAATCGGTCCAAAGCGATCCAACAACTCTTCCCGGACCTCTGCGATCAGTTTGGCGTCGTCGATCTTGGCCATTCTGCGGTACAGGTCGATTTTGTGCCGCATGTCGGGCACGTAATCCTCCGCCAGATACGCTTCGACGGGAAGATCAATGTCGACATCCGCCGTCAATCGAGGCGGCAACTTCTTGATCTGGCGGACGGCGTCCTCCAGCAGTTGGCAGTACATCTCGTAGCCGACCGCGGCGATGTGGCCACTCTGTTGCGATCCCAGCAAGTTGCCGGCGCCACGGATTTCTAGGTCACGCATCGAGATTGCCAATCCCGCACCCATCTGGCTGAACTCTTCGATCGCTCGCAGCCGTTTGGTCGCCTCCGGAGTCAGATGCTTGTTCGGCGCGACCAACAGATAGCAGTAGGCTTGATGCTTGTACCGCCCGACGCGACCACGCAGCTGATGCAGGTCGCTCAAGCCATACATGTTACCGTCATCGATGAAGATCGTGTTGGCATTGGGAATGTCCAGTCCGCTTTCGACGATCGTCGTTGCCAGCAACAAGTCAAACTTGTGATCGACAAAGTCGACCATCACCTTTTCCAAACGGCCTTCGTCCATTTGGCCATGACCGATACCAATCCTCACTTCCGGGACGATTCGCTGCAGCTTGGCTGCCAAGTCATCCATGTCTCCGATGCGATTGTGCACGAAGAAAATCTGGCCGCCCCGATTCAACTCACGAATGATCGCGCTGCGAATCAGTTTTTCATCCCATCGCGTGACCGTCGTTTCAACCGACATCCGTTCGGCTGGCGGCGTCTCCAGGTTGCTGATGTCACGCACGCCCACCAGCGCCATGTGCAACGTGCGAGGGATCGGCGTGGCTGATAGCGTCAGGATATCCACGTTGCTGAACTTGCTCTTCAGCCGTTCCTTGACCTCGACGCCAAACTTCTGTTCCTCATCCACGATCACGAGCCCCAACCGACTGAAGCCCACGTCCTTGCTGGCGACGCGATGCGTACCAATGACAATGTCGACGCGACCAGACTTCAGGCCCTTGATCGTTTCTCGCTGATCCGCGCGAGTGCAAAATCGGCTCAATTTCCCGATCTCAACCGGGAACTCGATCATTCGGTTGTGAAAACTGTGGAAGTGTTGTTCGGCCAGCACCGTCGTGGGAACCAAGACCGCCACTTGATAGCCACTGGTGACCGCCTTGAAAGCGGCTCGCATCGCGACTTCCGTCTTACCGAATCCGACGTCGCCGCAAATCAGTCGATCCATCGGTTGGCTCGACTCCATATCGACCTTCACCGCCTCGATCGACGTCCGCTGATCGGCCGTTTCGTTGTAGGGAAAGCTTGCGTCGAACTGTTTTTGCCACGCGTTGTCGCTATCAAAACGGATGCCGCGACGAGCGGAACGTTTGGCCTGCATTTCTAGCAACTCGCTGGCCATGTCCGTCACCGCGGACTGCGCCGCTTTGCGTTTGTTGGCCCAAGCC
>JBCCUO010000890.1:0-1986 GCA_039196805.1 Planctomycetota bacterium
CCCGAGCGTACTCCAATGCTCGCGTCATCCGGCGAACGTCTCCCGGATCGATCCTGTGCGCGGCCAAGGGATCTACCTGACGAAGACGCTGGCGAAGCGCCTCGACACCAAACGCCTCCACGTCCGCCTCCACCTGCTGTCGAAACTCCCAATCCGCCGGCGGACCAGGATCGAATCCGCGTAGGATTCCTTTCAGGAACATCGGCGTGCCGCCTACAAAGATGACCGGTCGTCCCGCATTCCTGAGTCGACGGGTGACGTCATGGGCCAGCCGCATGTACTGGGCAACGCTGAACTCCTCGCTGGGATCCGCCACGTTGATCAGATGATGAGAAACACGCTGTTGGTCATCGACTGATGCTTTCGCGGTGCCAATGTCCATCTCGCGGTAGACCGCGATCGAGTCCAGAGAAACGATCTCTGCCCCGATACGTTCGGCCAGCTCAATTGCGACGCGACTCTTTCCCGACGCGGTGGCGCCGGTCAGCACGATGACGTCGTCGATCAAGGACGGGTAAACAGTGATGGGATCAGCAGAGGAGGCAGCGTCCATGGCTTCACGATAACAACTCGGCAATTCACTTCCAGCGGGCCGGGATCGGCGACGATTGCGGCGACAAAAATTCGTCACTTGGCGGCCGGCGCGGGTAGACTTGCCAAAACCTCTCGGGGAGACGTTTGGATGGGATTGACCTACTTTCGCCGCTTTCGCATGGACCTGGATCTCCGCACAGAGTTGCCAGTCGTGCCGAATTTGCCGCCCGGCTACGAGTTGATACCGTTCAGCGAAGATGTGATCCGCGAACACGCGACGGCCAAGTTCCACAGCTTTCGCAATGAGCTGGATGCGAACGTGTTTCCTTGCTTGGGGCGGCGGGACGGTTGCCTGCGCCTGATGCGCGAGATTTCGCGACGTCCAACGTTCATCCCCCAATCCACTTGGCTGATTCGCTACCGCGACCGCCAGGGGGGGCGGCCTCAGCCGATCGGCACCATCCAAGGCATGGACATCGAAGGCTGGGGCGCGATCCAGAATCTGGGAGTCGAACCGGCGCATCGCGGACGAGGGTTGGGAACCGTGTTGATGGCCAAATCCGCTCACGGATTCTACGAAGCGGGGCTGCGTCGGATGCATCTGGAGGTCACGACCGACAATGTCTCGGCCGTCCGGCTGTACGAGCGGATCGGTTTTCGCCAGGCGGCCGTGATCTACAAGGCCGCCGAAGTCGCTGGGACCTGATCCTCTGCCGACTCTGGGATGGCCATCCCATCAGCGGTTATCATGGCAGGGTCACTTTCTACCCAAAACCGCGCCGACGCCATGTCTCTTCGATTTCCTGCCACCGTTCGACTCGTCTGCCTCGGGCTGATTGCCGCCGGAGTGCTCGCCAATGCCTCCGCCGAGTCGCCTTCAGTTGCGCCCAGCCCCTATCAATCGCTCTTCAATGGACAGAATCTAGAAGGCTGGCGCGGAGACGAACGGTTCTGGAGCGTTCAGGACGGGGCGATCGTCGGAGAAACGTCCAAAGACAATCCCGCTCCCCACAACACGTTCCTGATTCGCGACGGTGAGTTCTCTGACTTCGAACTTCGGTTTTCCTATCAGGTCAGCGGATTCAACTCGGGGATCCAATACCGCAGCGTCGCCGGAGACGACTTCAAGGTCACCGGATACCAGGCTGACTTCGAGGCCCGTTGGCACGACGACGGGAAGAAGGACAAGTTCACCGGCATGTTCTTCGAAGAAGGCGGCCGCATGTTCATGGGTCAGCGTGGCGACGCCGTGATTGTTCACACCGGTTCCAAACCGAAAAAACCAGTGACCACCAAGATCGGGACCACCGGTGATAGCGGCGAACTGGAGTCGGTCATCAAGCGAGACGACTGGAATGAATATGTCGTGGTCGCTCGCGGTTACACCTTCACGCACATCGTCAATGGACGTGTGATGGCAGTCGGCTACGACGAAGACACGGTCCACCGCCG
>JBCCUO010000891.1:0-1985 GCA_039196805.1 Planctomycetota bacterium
GCCGCGATGTGGGCTTCGCCGGGGCCGTGGCAACGCTCGCAGCCGATCGATAGCTCAGCGATCTCATACTTCATCACGCTTTCCGGGTTGGCATTCAGCTGACCCACGTGACAGAAGAGGCAATCGGGAGTCACAGGCCGCGAAAATGATTGGTGAAACGGTTGATCGAAACCGGGCGACATCTCCCACTGCTTGGACTGGGCATACCACGTCAGCGGCGACTGCATCAGGAAGCCGTCTTGTTCGTAAATGGGTGTAATGCCATGCACGCCGCTGCCCATCGCGTAGTGCATCGCTTGCCGCGTGCTCGCCAGCGGCTGGCCGTCATCGCCTAACCAAGTTTGCTGGTGCCAATGCCTGCCCTCCTGATCGGTCATCGCCTCGAATTGACTGGAGGACGACTGATGCTGGAAGACGCGGTCATCGGTTTCGCCAAGCCGATCGCCGAGTGTAAAACTCTTGGCGTGCATCGTCTCGGCGAATTCGTTGTATCGATCCTGGTGACACTCTTGGCAGGATGCGGCACCGACGTACCCCGCGGGAAGCTGCTGTCCCAGTGAGGATACCGGCGACGCCAAACGAGCCAGTTCATGCTGAAGGTCATCCTGCCATGTCGTCAGTCGTGTTTCAGCGGGGCGATCTACTTGCTGAGGCACTGGCGTTGGGGGAATCAGTGCGTAAGCGACCAGAGCTGCAAGAACCAGCAACGCCCCGAACGCAATCAGACGCAGCGTGCCGGAAGTAGACGATCGAGGTGGATCGCCTGAAGACGTGAGGCGATCTCGACTGTCGGTTCGCTGGGAAGAAGACGACTCACGAACGCGTTCATTGCGACTTCGACTGGATCGTCGAACCATCAGGTGTCTCTCTGGGGAACCTCTAGAAACAGCCACGCAAACAATCAGGTAGGCGGCGAGCGTCATCACAGTCTATCCTGCACACCGGGAACGACGAGAGCATGTTGACGAATCGACCACCCATCGTTGCAGACCACCCCATCCGTTGATCCCCAGGAAACCGTCGTGTCAGTACCGCTGGAACCAATGACCCAATCGCGAATTGTCGCGAGGGCTTGCGCATGCCTGCTTTCGCTGATGGCTTGGCAGATCAGCGCGCAGGCTGACGAATCGAACGCCGAGAGCTACTGGCTAGAATTTCGTGATGGTTACGGTGGATGGCTGGAAATCGACAAGTCATTGAAGCACGGTCGACTGCTTTGGCGTGTCGGCTCTCCACGCAAGGTTCGTGTCGAGCAGTCCTCCGACGGCTCCTTCGAACTGATCGATCAGCGACGCAAGGCGCCTTCGAACTACGTGGCGATCATCAAGGGCACGGCCATCACGGTGACCAAACAGTTGGCCAGCGATGCTGACGCAATTCAGGATGAACACCAGGCAACTGGTGAACGTTGTCCCGGCCTGCCGCCGAAGCCGGATTTGCGAAGAATCCGTTTCGGTGATGCAATCGACTTGCTGGGCACGGATGACCTGTCTGCCTGGCGATTGCATCCCCCGGACGCCAAGAACGGCTGGCGAATCCAAAACGGCGAGTTGATCAACACGACACCGAAGACCGACTTCGGCGCGTACGGAGATCACGCCAATCTGGCCACGGTCGGGTTGTACGATGACTTTCAGCTGCACATCGAGTTCAACGTTGAGAGCAATCGCAACAGCGGCATCTACCTGCGTGGACTGTATGAAGTCCAAGTGGTCGACCGTGACAGCCCCATGCAGGGCATCAACGGACCAGGAGCAGTGTTTGGACGTTTAGAGCCCTCCAAGAACGCGGGGCTACCCGGCGGTCAGTGGCAGTCGTACGACCTGACCCTGGTTGACCGGCACATCACGGTGGTGCTCAACGGGGAGAAAGTCATCGACAATCAACCCGTGCCAGGATGCACGGGAGGAGCGTTGCTAGGCAACGTCAGTCGCCCGGGGCCGATCTACCTTCAAGGCGACCACACCAGCGTCCGCTACCGCAAC
>JBCCUO010000892.1:0-1985 GCA_039196805.1 Planctomycetota bacterium
CATGATCGGCATCGGCATGCTGTTTCCATTGGAATGGGCTCTCGACCTACCGGTCTTGACCCTTTCGCCCCTGTTGGGCGTGATCAGTGCCATGGTATTCATCATCAAAGGGGGCATGCTGACGGGACTGTTTTACTTCCAAGCCGTCGCACTGCTGGTCTGCTCGGTGCTGATGGCTGCATTCCCCCAATGGTCGCACCTGTTTTTTGGCGTCATCGCCGCCGGTTGTTTCTTCCTGCCCGGACTCAAGTACGCGCGGCGTCAAGGCCAGATCTAGACGCCCTTCGGTACTTGCGACCGCCGGACGATGCATCGACCCCGCGACATGCTTGGTAGCCGTGTATGATGAAGGAGTCACGGTTAGAAGCTTGCCTTCAAGCCAGAGTGATCCCGCCCAACCCATCCCACCTCTCGACCGCGCGCGAGCTGTGATCCGTTGCTCGACCCTTGTGCTGTTGGCTTGTTGGCCAACCTTGATTGCCGATTTGGCTTGCGCTGATGGCGGTAACGCCTTCGATTCCCTGGTTTCGTCGATGCGAAACGCGTGTGGGGACTGTCATGACGGAGCCGACGGGGAAGGAGGGTTTTCGTTGGATGACCTGTCGGCCCCCGAGTCCCTGCTTGTATCCAGCCGTGCTTGGTTCGGCGCCAGGCAACGAATGCTGGATCACACCATGCCGCCGGCCGACGCGGAGCCGATCCGTGCCGATCTGAGAGCATCGATCACCGCGTCGATCCAAAAGCAGGTTCGCGACGCCGTGGTCAAGGCTGGAGTACTACCCGGCCCACCACAGTTAAGAAGGCTCACCCGCAATGAGTTTGCCAACTCGATTCGCGACCTCTTGAACGTGCACCTGGATGCCGCCGCCAACCTGCCGGAGGACAACGCCGGTGGGGAAGGCTTCACCAACGCCAGCGAGACGCTCAGCATCTCACCGATCCATGCAGAGAAGTACGTCGACGCGATCACGAACGCGTTGCAGTACGCATCACGCGACGCCAACGCCCGGAAACAGCTGTTTTCGGTTCGGCCCAGTGACGACATGCCCGAAAGACAGGCGGCTCGCCAAAACCTCTCGCGGCTCGCTCTTGCTGCCTTTCGTGGCCCGTTGGCGGAATCCGAGCTAGACGGACTCATGTCGCTCTACGACGCGGCATCCGACGACGATGACTCTCATCAGGCGGCAATGCTGTACGCGATGCGTTCGATACTGCTATCACCCCGATTCTTATTCATCGCTGAATCGGTTTCCGACCAAGCAGAGGCACCCGAGCCGCTCACACCACACGAGTTGGCGACGCGGCTGAGTTACTTTCTGTGGACCACGACGCCCGACGAGTTGCTTATGAAGTCGGCCAACTCCGGCAAACTGACGACGCCCGATGAGTTGCGTCGTCAAACGATTCGCTTGCTGGAGGACCGTGGCACCCACCTTCGAGATTCGATGACTGACTTCATCGGCCAGTGGCTCGGGCTGGCCGACCTGGGTCGCGCCAAACAGGTCGATCAGCAGCGTCACGACTGGATCGAAGAACCACACCTTGCCGGAATGAGAAATCAGCCGGTCTACGATTTCGAAACGTTGCTCCGTAAGAATCGGCCCCTGACCGAACTGATCGATAGCGACCACACGCACTTGAATCGATTCCTGCTGGAGATCTACAAGATCCCACGGAAGCAGATCGAATCGAAGATCGACGGACAACTCCGCTGGTCCAAGCTGCCTGAGGATCAGCGTCATCGTGGCGGATGGTTAGGATCAGCCGGCGTGTTGGCGATCAGTTCGTACCCCAGTCGTAGCAGCCCAGTGCTGCGAGGTGCGTGGGTGTTGGAAAAGCTGATGGGCATCGAGTTGCCGCCGCCTCCGCCCGATGTCCCCGCACTGGAAGAGTCGGCCAGCGACGATCAACCCGCCTCGCTACGTGATCAGCTTGCGCAACATCGACAGGATGCTTCGTGCGCATCGTGCCATGACCGGCTGGAC
>JBCCUO010000893.1:0-1983 GCA_039196805.1 Planctomycetota bacterium
CAAGCCCGATGCATCGGAACCAAACCGTTCGACGTTGCAGCGAAGTCCGATCGTTGAAGCTCTGCACAACCCGGTCACGATCGGACTGCTGGGAACGGCAGCCGCCGTGATCGCCGTGCTGACCAGCCAATTGATCCTGCAACCGACTCGGGTGCAGCCAACGGTTGCTACCGTCGTGGGAATGACCGGATCGGTGATCTGGACTGGCGACGGCGGCCAAGTCCGAGGTGACCTGGCTGCCCAGAGTCGTCTGCCAGGTGGAACGATCGAAGGACTGACCGCCGACTCATGTGCTGAAATTGAATTCCCTGACGGTTCCCGCGTCACCGTATCGGGCGTTGCCGCGTTGACTTACTCCGACCGTGGCCAGAAGGAACTCTACTTTCGCGAAGGCGATTTTTCCGCCAATGTGAAGCCGCAACCAACCGGCAAACCGATGTTGGTCCATACACGGACTGCGACGATCCAAGTGATGGGCACGCAATTCACGTTGGATGCGACTCCCGCAACGACGGTGCTGGATGTCAGCGAGGGCAAAGTCCAGTTGACGCGACTTAGCGATGGGAAGTCGGTCGAGGTGCCTGCCGATCACCGAGTGATTGCCCAGCCAGACACCGACCTACTGGTTCGGCCGGCGGTACCCTCAGTCCATCACTGGCACAGTCGGTTGACCAAGGGCCTGGAAGGCGGCTACGGCAAGTGGCTGGCCGCGGATGAACAGCGGCCCGCACGCTTGAAAGCGATTCCGTACATCCTGCAGCGGCCCAACAAGAAACCGTTGACGCTCTACACGACTTCGTTCGCGGTCTCCAGCGGAGAATCGTCACCGGTGGTTCTACAACCTGGCGCGACGCTCCTAGTTGCTGGCAGCATGACGGATCCCAAACGGCTTTTCATCGGAATGACACTTGGACATCCGGGTGGCGATTTCGCCGGAAATTTCCAAGTCGTGGTTCCAGCGGAACAAGTCATCGAGCAGCCGGAGTTCCGAATCGAGTGCAGGTTGGACGAGTTCCTGTTGGACCCTTCACTTCAAGCGATCCGTGACCGACTACCCGAGCGCCCTGACGGTATGATCGTTCAGAGCATTTGGTGCCACACGTTGAATCAGCGCGCCGGGTTGGAGATCACCGAAGTCGAGTTGGTCGAGCCCTAGTCGAACAGCAGTCCCGACTCGGAATCCGATTGTTCCCATGACCGCCGGATCTCGCGGAGTCCGTACGCGCACAATTCAAACTGCTCACTCAGGCGGTGAAGCACTTCGCTGGGTGGACGGTCCTCACCACCTTCGATCTGTGCAGCGATGGCGTACGAACGCTTGCCATGTCGGCAATAGCTCTCAAAGCCGTCGTGGTCGCCCGCGGATTGGTTGCGCAGGCGTTCGGGGTACATCCCGGACCAGAAGAGGGTGAAATCACCGATCGACCGGTGGATTTCCCTTTTGGCGATACCAATCCTCTGCTCCGCTTCGCAAAGCATTTGAAAGACCTCCGTGACCGGCGTGCCGTCGCGTCGCCTCAAACGTGTCGTCGCATCGACACGGACAAAGCGCTGCATCAAGCCACTGACGTAGTCGACCAACTGAACGTCGGCGACGCCCAACTGGGACTCAAAGACATATTCGCTTAGCCCACTGAAGAAGCGATCCAGAACGGATCGTTCTTGTTCGTTGGGCTGACCAGACTCAGGCTGCATCCTTATCCCCTTCGCGAACCACGAAATGAATCGGCTTCGCGAGTTGCAGGATACTAAGGTGGAGGGCTCCGCGAACAAACGTCGCCCACCGCGCTGGTCGTCATGCAACTCACGTGGGCCTTGCTACCACAGCTAGTTGATCTGTTTCATTATGTCAAGAAGAATCCAAAATCGGACACTTCAAGTCGGCGATTCAGCTCGTCAATACAGCATTGGGGGTGCGGGCTCACACTCGATGATGCTGATGTCTAGCAGTTGTAGATCGGTCACATCTTCGGGAGCTACGTC
>JBCCUO010000894.1:0-1978 GCA_039196805.1 Planctomycetota bacterium
CGAAGCCCACATCGCGGCAGTGCAGTTAGACGATTTTGTTGACACTACGCCTGCGCAGATCGTCCACCCGGGCAAGCTTGACCGATCGGCTGCCGAGGCGGTCTGCCAGCAGTGCCATTTGCAGGCCGCTGCTGCGATTGCCGCCCCCGGCCAAAATGCCTGGTCGTTTCGTCCCGGCGATGAACTTCGACCCCACCGCAGCGATTTTCAACGGACTGATTCCGCGGGGAACAAGGTGGTCGGGCACGTCGAGCAGTTGCACCTGAGTCGCTGCTATACGCAGACTTCAACGCTGACTTGCGTCACGTGTCACGACCCCCATCACCAACCAAGACCCGAGGACCAAATTGACATCTATCGTGATGCCTGTTTGCAGTGCCACCAAGACGTCGAGTGCGGCGTTGATCGAATGAAGCGAATCGCAACCAATGACAACGACTGCTCTGCCTGCCACATGCCCAAGATCGATACCGAAATCTCCCATGCGGCGCTCCACAATCACACCATTGCCGTGTTCGATGCCAAGGGTGAAATCGTATCGACGCCACCGGAGTTGCCGACAGATTCCTTGAAGGATGTGTTGACGGTGCCTGATTTGCCTGCTGAGGAACGAGATCGGCGACGCGCAATCGCGACCGTCAAGCTTTCGATGATGGATCCGGCTTTCAAGGCGACCGAGACCGAGTTGAAAAGTGCTTACCAGTACCTGATGGAGACCTACCGTCAGGGCCAGAACGCCGATCGAGATGGTCGCCTCAAACTTGCCCAATTGGCGTTGTCGGCACGGCAGTCCGATCTAGCACTTCAAGTCGCCGAGTCGATCCTGACGGACGA
This sequence comes from Planctomycetota bacterium, assembly GCA_039196805.1. Taxonomy (GTDB): domain Bacteria; phylum Planctomycetota; class Planctomycetia; order Pirellulales; family Pirellulaceae; genus JBCCUO01. The sequence continues at coordinate 835 of JBCCUO010000894.1, forward strand.
CGTCCCAGACGACATTGAACAAGCGGTGGCCCTGGAGATACTGGCGAGGCTGGAGTCGGGTCGCGGCAATGTGGCGATCGCGGAAGAGTACTACAACCAGCTGATTCGGCGGCGGCAAAACGCAAACGACTACTATTCGCTCGCGCTCTGTCGGCTATCGTCCGATGATATCGACGGTTGCATCGAGTTGGCGGAGAAAGCACTCAGCTTGAAACCCGATCTAATACCGGCTCACGAGATGCTCGCGGAGTTGCTGTCAACGGTTCGACCGCAACAAGCGACACGTCACGCTACCGTCGCCCGACAATTGAACGTCGCCCGGCAGCAGGCCCAAAAACGGCCAAAGTGACTGACATACACTTAGATGGCGCCATTTTGAACCTGATCTTTCGCGGTCCGTGCAGTCCTCCGATTCACCCGCTCTGATGGCTTGCTAATGCAGGTGTTGCAGGGGCAATCTCTGTGTTGCCTCGCCGCCGAGGACCATTGAGCAAGGTTCCGATCGGCGTGTAGCGCACAAATAGGTGGTAGCTGATAAGCAGCGAACCGCTGGTCACTAAGCACACGACGGGGAACTTCACCAGCGCAGATACCTGCCAGTCCCGTACCCAATACTGCACGATAAAGATCAGCGGAATGTGTACCAAGTACAACCAATAGGATGAATCTGAGAGGTATCGCAGCGTCTTGCTCTCCTTGGCAAACACGCGTCGAAACAGCCCCATCATTCCGAACGTGCAGAGCCAGGCGTAGGTTGCCTGCGTCGCGATCGACACAAGCCGCCCCCAGCCACTCACTTCTCGGCTGAACGCCAGCCCGATCGGGAAGACAATCAGCAACGCGACGGGAAGCGTGATCCACCAACGACTACCCAGGGTGACGTCTCGATCGGCCGCGTCGTAGTAGAAGGCCCCAAACGCAAAGAAGATCGAGTAGTACAGCAAGACTTGCGGCATTGGCAAGAGACCCAAAGAGGTCGCCGGGCCGAACCCCAATCCGTCTGTCCCCATGAACGCTTGCGGGATCATCGTCAGGGGAATCAGCCAAGCGTAACGCAGCGGTGACACCACCATCCACCGAGGCAACCCCGGCATCTTGGTGGCGTTTCCCATGGCCACGCAGAGGAAGAATCCGGCGACCAGCC
>JBCCUO010000895.1:0-1975 GCA_039196805.1 Planctomycetota bacterium
CGATCGTCTTCAGCGCTGAAGCGATCACGCCGTCCGCCTTTTCCACGAGCTTTTCGGTGCTCTTGAAACCGAAACGGTGCAGGTCGCGGAGGCTGCGGTCAAACGCGATGAGCTTCCCGACGATGATGAAGACGCGGCCGAAGCCTTCGTGCGTCGTCTTGATGACCGGCGCTGCCATCAATCCGCTTTCAGCTTCAATCCGTGACGCAAGGGCGTTGTAGTACGCCTTGACGCGAGACATCACGATTTCGTCCGGCTCGCCGACCAGCGGCACTTCTCGGCGGCGTTCAGGTGTCATGATGAAAGGATCGATCAAGTCCGCTTCCGACTTGTCGTCGTAGGCATCATAGGTATCGATGGCTCGAACCTGTTTGACCAGTTCCTTCAAGAACGGGGCTTCGGCAATCGCGGACGGTTCAACAAGTGTCGTGGTCATGGTTATGTCAGGGGCCAGGGGCAAGGAAAGGAAAGATCTATTCATCCCAAAGTTCATCGAGCTCCTCTTCCAGGCGGGCCAACTTGTCAGTCGCCGGCTGGATCGCTTTCTGTATCCATGGCGTTTGGCCAATCGCGATCTGTTGGGAAAGGTATTCGAGTAGGTCGACAATCTTGGTCGCCTCGCCAAGCTTGATCGGCTGCGTGCCACCGGCCACCAACTGTCGCACCGCAGACGCGCCGATGGCGATCGCAATCACGCCATGCTGGTTGCGAAGTGCATCCAGCTTGGCGGGCAACTTGTTTTCGTTGCCGTCTTGCCGTGTGTCACTGAATTCGGAGACGTCGACGAATCGATGGCCCTGGGCCGTGACTTCGTAGTTGGCCAGTCGCGATGCTGATCCAAAGTGTTCGTCGACAGTCTTGAGATCACTGGTTGCGAACGCGACTTTCAACGCGGGGGTCGCGGCGTCAACCACGTCCGTGGCCGGACTAACGACTTTCATGTGACGTTCAAGCGACATGACCGGACTCCAAAACAAGAGGCGTTTGACAGGTGGACGCGGGCATCGCGGTGGGATCTTTGACTGACAGCTCCGACCGATACGGTTCCAACTGGTTATGTCGCGACTCAGTCAGCAGATTGGCCAGATCGAATAGCGTTTGCCGGCTCGCTCGATAGCCGGACCAGCATCTCGCGTAACCGCCCAAGTGGTCGTACTGGGGAAATCCGGCTCGCAGAAGCGGGACGCCCAGCCGAGTGGCCGACGCCAACGCGTGTGAGTTGCTAATTAGCAGTTCGGCTTTCTTAGCTTTTGCGATGCTTTCCAGGTCTTCCAAGTCGCCAACTTGCACTCTGTCGACGTCGACACGCGTCAATCGTGCCGCGGACGATGCCGTCACGGCGGCAACCAAGTTCCCGCCCATCTCGGCAATCAAATCGGCAAATCCCAGCAACACGTCCGGGTCAGCTGCAATGGCCAAACGCGAATCCGAGATCATGAAATGCGTGTCTAGCATCGCGTCTTGCAGCTGCGAACGACGTCGTGCGAACGCAGGCGGCACATCTCGCTGCGACCAATCGGAAAGCGTCATCAGGAACCGGTCGGTCGCTGCTAGACCCTGGAGGTGATCGAAGCGCTCGTCCACCACTCCCGTTCGCTCGGCAAGAACATCCGCAGCCTTGTTGAGCGAGCCACCGACGACCAGTGTTCCGATCGATTCTTGAAGGGTGTTGAACACCGACACCGGCGTGCCGCCCACAGAAACGGGGCTGAAGTCACGATCGGTAAGATGTCCGTCCAGCGAGTCGGACAAGTCGGGCACCAAGATTGGGGTCAGGCCGAATGCTTCGATCGTTTCTTTGATCCATTCGACATCGCCGATAGCCAGCCCTGGTCCGGCAAGCACCGTGATCTTCTCTTCATGTTTCTTTTTACAGTGCCCCAAGGAACGCGCGGGCTGGGCGGCGGTCTTTGTTGGCACCAGTGTCCTAATCATCGCTTCGACGGCAGCTGCGTAGCCCGTTTCGAAACTTCCG
>JBCCUO010000896.1:0-1966 GCA_039196805.1 Planctomycetota bacterium
GCGGCCCGTCTTGTGCGTCCAGCCAGGCCTGCGTGGACGGCGAGGGACTTGAATCGTTGGAGCGATCGGTTGCGACAGAGACGACAGGCGTGGCGGCCGGCGATTGGTCACGAACCATTCCGCTGAACGACTGCATTGCCAGGCGTCTTTCCATCGGATCGACGTCGGCAAGGTTTGCCATGACCGATCGGACTTCCGCTTTGGATTCGGCACTCAGGCTGCCAAGTAGCTTGGCGGCGCTGGCGGCCGGCAGGCTGCTGAGAACAATGGCGACACGACGGAGCGACTCGCTTCGCTGAACCGTCGGTTGCTGCCGCCGAGCCATGGTGGTGAATCCTTCCGTGTGCCTTGGGTGAAAGCCGTTCAAGCGATTCTTTTACGGCAACGATCGGCCAGGGGAAAGAGAGAATCAGGCGGCTTCGCCCACCCAACCTCGGATCACATTGGCGGCGACGTCCGGGTTGGATTCGACCAGCGTCACCAGTTCGCCTTTGAGCGTCTCGCCGGTGATCGTCATCGAGTCGGCTTCTTCATCTTCGTTTTCCGGTTCCGGGGGAGGCGCGGGCAGTTCCAGTCCGAATCCTTCCTGGAATTCTGACGGTGTCCCGTCACCGCCGCCGCTGCGAATCGCTGATCGCGCGACCAGCAAAGCCCCAACCGCCAAGACGACCATCAAAATGGTCTGCCAAGATTCGGCCAACCAGGTCAGTGCCAAATCGGCGGTCTTGGATTCGACGATGGGTGGTTGTTCCAGGTCTTGAAAAGGCACCACGCTAACCAACTCTTCTCCCTTGTCCTCACCTGCCTTGCCATCGGGAAGCTGGTTGATCACGACGTTCTTGATTGCGGCGATCGAGTCGGTTCGGATTCGAGCCAACTCGGGGTCGTTTCGATCGGGTGCCGTGTAGTCGGCATCCGGGTCGTTCAGCAGAGCTTGCCTCTTGTGGACGCTGTAGAAGTAGCTTTCCGGAATACTGATCGACACCTGCACACGCTGGATCTGCAGGTCAGCCATTTTGGTTGATTCCCAGGCTTGGCTTGCTATTCCGGTGGTCGATCGCTCATCTTCCTTCGTCTTGCTGTATTGCGGGCTGCCGAGTCGTGTCGGTTGATTTGCGATCGCGATATTCGGTTGCGTCCCGGGCTGCCCGTTGGGATCGGTCGGCCCGTTGGTGGTTTCGACTTTGCGCTGCGTCTGCTGGATCGTCGTGGTGTTCGGCTCGATCTTGATCGCTCTCTTCTCCACGTCGAGCGCCGGATCTAGAACGGGCAACACGCTGATTCTTAGATTCGGTCCATAGCCGGCTAGCAGATTGCGCAACCTTCGCTCCCACAATGCCGACGCTTCTTCTTGCTTCCTGAGCAGTGGATCTTGTTCGCTAGACGCTCGCTCGCTGCGGGGCGAGTTGATGTCGGTGACCGTGATGTCTTGCAGCGTCATGCCGGCAAACGAGCCCTTGACCACATCCTTGATCTGTTCGATTCGGCCGCGGGATAGGGCTTCCATGCTGCGAGGTTGCACGACAACGCTTGCCGACTGGGGCCTTTGACGACCCAGACCAGTGCGTTCGCCCTGGTCGTACTCAACGCTTGCCCAAAGGATGTCGGGAAAGGCGGTCAGCTTAGTGTTCAGATCCTGCTCGCGAGCGTGTTCCTCACGGGAAAGCTGCTGAGCGCTCGATTCAAACGGACTGGACGCGTCCTGGGCCGCCTGGACCCGAGTGCGGAGTGAGATCGGTAGCTGCGAGGAATTTTGTAGGGCAGCTAGATACGAGGCGCGGTTGGTTCGCGAGACACGTAGCCGCAATCCTTCGCGTTCGTAGTCGTTGAGCCCGGCTTGGCCGAAGGCGATCTCCGCTGCATCCAGTTGATGCTCGTCCAACGGTGTTCCGCCCAGCAGATAGACCATGTCGGAAGAACTGGTGGGTCGAACCAGCATCGCCAGGGCCAGCGCGATGGCGACCAC
>JBCCUO010000897.1:0-1959 GCA_039196805.1 Planctomycetota bacterium
GGAAGCGGTAGCCTTCGCTTGGCCACCAAACGGCGGTCTCGGAGGTCAAAGTCGCTGAGATCCAGATCCAATCGTGTCTGATCCCCGTCCAAGGTCCTTTTGATGGTTGACGCGGGCAGCGTCTGCGGATCCGAATCATCACTGCCTACGATCCGCCACTGAAATCGCTGTTCCGTGGTCGATCGATCAGTGGCGCGTTCGTCTACCAGCAGCGTCAATTGACTGATGCGAGGGCCCGATCGAGGTGAAATCACGGTCAACACTTCGTGAAGCTGACCGCTCTCTCTCCGCAGATCCAGCTGCGTTGCCACGTTCACGGCAACCCGGGGCGGTGACAGATTCAGCAAGGGTGTCTGCCCAGTTTCCGCGCTCAGGTACAGCGTGTTGCCGGCCGTCGCCGGCAACGAGGCAACCTGTTCGTCACTCAGTGGTCCGGCAACGAACTCCTCAATGGACAAGGGTTCGCATCGGAGTGGCGTACCGATTGACCATTCCAAATTCTCGCCGGGCACCATCACGACACTTAGCGGTGCGTTCACATCGACCAATCGTACAAACCAGGTCGGATTGACAACGACTCGCTCGGCAGGATCCACACGGAGACCGCGTCCACTGACCTCGACCAGCAACCGCCCGTTATCCAAGTCGTCACTCTCGGGCCACAGCGTGATTGATGTTTGAGTCCGTTCGATCTCAGCCGCGTCGACCACTCGGCCCGACGCCAGGTAGCGAACGGAAACGATCTGCCACTCACGACGCTGCACGTCGAGCGACAGCGGAGCAATGCGGCCGGGTTCCAGTTCGGCTGCGATCAGCGCCTTGGCCGTTTGGCGACGACTGTCCAAATCCAAACGCAATAAAACGGTCGCCTTTCTGATTACGCCTCGTGGTGAAACGCGAATGTCCGACCATGGTTCTGCCGCCACCGACTCGGATAGACCGACTGTATCTTGGGGCGGGCCGCTGGCACGCAGCAGCTGTCGGCCATCGGGTTGGTTGCTCGTTTCCTGGTATCGCCATTGCTTGGGTAACTGCCACCGCGAAAGGTCCATCGAGTTGGCCAAGAGCAACTCGGCGTTTTCCACGCTGTATCCGTACACGACCTTGGCATCGCGAAAGTGAAGATCCGCCAGAGGCACCGATGATCGACCTTCACCCAACTTGGTTCGACCGCGAAGTACAAGCAGCACGGACCGACTCTCATTCGCAGTCCGCAAAGTGGCACCATCCGGAGACGATGTTGGCAGTCGGGTGGAATTCTCGGTCACGGGCAAACGTTGGCCATCATAGGTCGCTGAAGCCAACCGGCCGTCGACCACTTTGATCCCTGGTGTCAGTGTTCCGGACGTCGGGTCAACCGTCATGCGTATCGTCCAATCGACCCCATCAGCATCCACTTGGTATGTGCGGGCAAGTCGCCGAATCAGCAGTGGCATTGCGTCCGACGTCGATGCAACTGGCGAGACCGTCAAACGGACGCGACCACTGCCACCCGTTTCCACCTCGTACGATCGCCATTCCGGACTGGGGACGAACGAGGTCGCTCCGATCCGCTGAGGAGGTTGATTCGCACGCTTCACGGTCGTTTCTACCATCACTCCGCCGTCGCACTCCAATCGCTGGTTGACGTCGACATCAATGGTCAATCGCGTGCGTGGTGATCGCGGCAATTGAAGGTCAAACGTCACGTCTTGCCCCCGGACGCTTCCCGCTTGCTGCCAAGCAAATTGCAACAGCGAATCCCCTTGCGTCATGGCGACCAGTTGCCCCTCGGCATCCGTCTCCAAATGGTCCACGGCGTCGTCCAACCCGAATACGGACGGCGTGAGCGCAAAACTGACCTTGCCCAGATTGAGCCGTGACGGCTGGTCATCCGCCGAATCGATTGCCAACTCCGCGCGTTGGCACACCAGTAGGTTGCCGGTGATTCGGATCCGGTGCTCTGACCGGGCGACTCGA
>JBCCUO010000898.1:0-1957 GCA_039196805.1 Planctomycetota bacterium
CAACCGCGTTGCTGAAGGCAACGCTTCGATGCGATCTCCCCCTTCGGCCAACCGATAGACCGACTTCCAAACGGCAACCCGTCGCGCCAAAGCATGGACGCTACGCAGCCAGTTCCGCTGGACTTCGCGATCAGCCAGTTGCTCGGCCAACTGTTCTCCGGCGACCACAAGTGTCTCCAGCCCACGAATCAGCTCGCCCGCTTCCTGGGCGGCCAGTCGTTCGATCTGCCGGAGCCGAACCAGTTTCTCCGAGACACGCTGAGCCCAACGGCGTGCCATTTCGCTTGGCGAGGGCCGCGGGCCTTCACGCGGTGGATCCAGCGAATCGAGACGCACCGAAACCGTCGACGTCGAGTTCCTCGCCGACTCAGGTGTCATCAGCTCTTCCAGTTGCCTGTCCAACTCCAACGTAGCTGGCCAACCCACCAACGTCCCACCTGCCGGTGTCGCTTGCTTGGGCCTCCCCGCGTCAGGCAACAGCGCGATTCGCGGCACATCCTCGTCGGTGGGCGCATTGTGCGTCCGCACTTCCGGCTTCGCCAGCACGTTGATCGATGACGGCAACAGGCGATCACCCACCGAATCACGCAAGGGTGAAGCCAACACCAATGCGTCGCCTCGGTCGGCGTGCCCAGGTCCGCCTGCGGAATTCTCAGCATCGTGATCCGATTCAAACCGTGGAGTCATCCACCATCCCGCGCTCTTCCAGACACGGCTGACCCACTGAGGAGTCGCTTGGAAGATCGGCGTCCACTGGGCGATCGCTCGTTCGACCGACTGTGATTCGGCTGGATTGAAGGTCGGTCGGGGCATTTCCAGCTCTGCCGTTGCTGGCGCCGTCAATTCAGCGATTTCCGCCGACACGTCCTGGGTGATACCGGCCAACTCTTTTTGCACGTCGATCCGTGGTGCCATCAGTCGCTGACGCTCCCAAGAGCGAAGCGAAAACAGCTCGTTCAGTCGGTCCGGTGTCCGCAGCGCTCGGTAGCCGCGCACGGGTCGCTCGGGACTTGGCAGTGACGACATCTCATGTGAGGGAACGATCCACTCTTCTATCGGCAGAGTGCGCGCGCTGATTTGCGAGAGCATCTCTGGTGTCCAGCGAGCCATAGTGGCCGCACCCACGTGCCGGGGCGTCCAGAACTGTGCAGCCGCAACCACCACCCGCCTTCCCATCTCGGGAACCTGGGGCGATGTGAATAGGTAGGAGCAGGCCACCAACGCGGCTGAAGCGGTTGAAGGCCACAAAAGAAGTGCTCTCTTGAGTTCCTTACGCATCCTGAAGGTCACATCCATGTATCGGGAGGTTCTTTGGCGACTCTACCCCTAACATCAGACCTTGGGAGGCCTAATGCCACACCAAGACCCGAAGGGTCGCTGAGAGCGTCATCGACTACCCAGGTGTCAATGTTCACCGTGAACCGCTGGCCTGACCCAGTGATTACAACCGGAACAACCCCACTAAGTTTCCGATTCGGGAAGCCAGACAAAATCGCAAGGATTCGCCGGGTTTCCGCAACCGCTGCGATGTTTCACAATCGTCGCTCTGGCCAACAGCTCCATCGCGTCTATCGTTGTCATCATGAGTGAACAAGCGACCAAAATCTTCGTCGCCGGACATCGTGGCATGGTCGGTTCGGCCGTCTGCCGTCGACTCGCGCAGCTGCAGCCCGCGGATCCGTTTGAAAACGTCCAGATCTTGACGGCAGACCGATCTCAGTTGGATTTGACCGACCAAGAAGCCACGCGGTCGTTTTTTCAGAGCCACGCACCCGACGCGGTCGTTTTTGCCGCAGCTAAGGTCGGCGGCATAGTGGCCAACAACTCCTATCCGGTGGAGTTCCTAGCGCAAAATCTGGCGATGGCGACCAACGCGATTCAGGCCGCCTACGACGCAGGTGTCCAGCGTTTTCTGTTCCTGGGAAGCACTTGCATCTATCCCCGTGACTGTCCACAG
>JBCCUO010000899.1:0-1955 GCA_039196805.1 Planctomycetota bacterium
GCCGGTCGCTGGCGTTTCCCACTTTGATGGCGCTGCCGCCATCGTTCCGCTGCGTCGCGAGTTCCAAACTCAATCGTTTGGCCAGCCTTCCTCCAGCACCCGTTTCATTGCATCGAGTGTTTCTTGGCCGACGTGATGCTCGATTCCCTCGGTATCGATCGCCGCCGCTTGCGCGCTGACTCCAAGCCGCCTCAAGAAGGCCTCAACCACTTGGTGGCGCTTGCGCGACCGAGTCGCCAGACGTTGACCGGCCGCTGTCAATTCGATCGGCTGGTATGGCTTGGTCGTGACCAGTCCATCCCGCTGCAACCTTCCCACCGTGTTGTTCACCGTTGCGTGCGTGACGTCAAAGTGCCTGACCAGGTCGATCGCCCGACAGACGCCGTTTTCAGTAATCGCCTCGGCAATCGCTTCCACGTAGTCCTCCGCCACCTCGCTTGCGTGGTCCCGTCGAGTTCGCTGATGGGTGGGAGAAGACAATCGAGTATCCGAGGAACGCCGGGAGGAGGCTATAGAACCAATTGCCAAACCAGGCACGGTCTAGTGACCGGCGCATGCGGGAAAAGGGGTCAGGCACCGATGGTGCGGAGCAACCGAAGGGCCGTTCCGGATCTCGGTGCCTGCCCCCTTTTCCCCGCCGAGTTGACAATTCCGACAGGGCCTATGGTGGCCTTGGGCCGCTCAACAGCCGTTTGGCGGCAGAACGATAGTAACACGACAAGAGATAGAATCCGACCACTTGCCCTTTATCGAAAGGCTGATACCATGCCTCAGAGTTTAGTCGAGGCTAACTATTCGGCAATGAGCCGAGCCGCAGCTCCATGCTACGGCGTTCGTCCTGCCTCGACTTTTTTTTAACCCACAACTTAGCCTGCGCTAACAAAATGTTCATAACTTGCCGAAGGCCGGATTTCGCTGGCCGAGTGCCGTTTTCGCGGACTCAACACCGAGCTGCCGTGATGAAGAACACGCTGCGACAGGCTGACCCGATTTGGGACTTCACTCGCGGTCGGAGCGCCTTCACGCTGATCGAACTCTTGGTGGTGATTTCGATCATTGGCACGCTAGTCAGCTTGCTGTTGCCGGCGGTTCAAAACGCTCGCGAGGCGGCGCGGCGCATGTCGTGCAGCAACAAGCTACGACAGATCGGATTGGCGACGCAGAACTACCATGCGGCCTACAAACGATTCCCCGCTGGATACATCTCTTTTCCGACAACCAACGGGAACGGACCTGCTTCGGCCAACATCGATCCGCTGACGTGGGATGCGGCACCTGGCTGGGGTTGGGCCTCCGGTCTGCTTGAGTTTGCGGAAGCGTCAGCGGTCGCTGAATCCATTCGGAGAAAAGAACCTCTTTGGTCGATCGACAATACGGAGGCCGTGGGGACCAAGCTACCACTGTTTCTCTGCCCGAGTGCAACCGGTGGTAACGAACCCTTCGTGGTTCGTGATGAGTCGGGGGCATCGCTGCAGGTGGATGGTCGCACGATTGAGCTGGGGCGAAGTCATTACGTCGCCAATCATGGACAGGAAAGCTGCTGGGGTGAGTGCGGATCGGCGGCTACCGGGGAGGTATTTACAAACATCTACACGTCAGAAACGAAAATCGTCGCCATCAACGGCGATGCGGGTCGGGTAGCGGACGGCCCGTTTTTCCGCAATTCGAAAACCCGGTTTCGCGATGTCACTGACGGGACGTCCAATACCATTTTCTTTGGTGAACACAGCTCGGCGCTGAGCGAGAAGACTTGGGTCGGAGTCGTTCCGGGCGCCTTCACGCATCCCAATTTCGAGTCGCCAGAGAATGGCCCTGATGCGGCCGCGACACTGACACTTGTTCATGCGGGACCGTCCGGCGGTGAGTTGGACATCACCGGTAGTCCGATTATCCATCCGGTAAACTTTCCGACCTACCACGTGGGCCAGATGTATTCGCAGCACACTGGGGGCGGA
>JBCCUO010000900.1:0-1955 GCA_039196805.1 Planctomycetota bacterium
CAAGAAACGTCGTGGCTTGCATCGCGGGCTCTGCATCAGCCGTCGCGCCAAAGTGAGCCGACTGATCCACCAGACCCAGTATCGCTTCCCATCGATCGATCAGCATCGTGTGCATGTCGTCGACCAGGCCTATCGGTTGCGGCTGCTCAAGCGTCGCCTACAACGAAAAGGACGCAACAAGCCGGGGCAGCGTCGCGAGTGGCTGCAGGAGTACCGACGATTGATCCGATTGACTGACCACTCGGCAAAAGGGCTGTTAACCCTGGCAGTCGAAGTCGAGCGGCAACATGAGCGTTACACCGATGCGTTGCAAGCTTTGACTCAGGCCAACTTGCGGCTGGTCGTTTCGATCGCGAAGAAGTATCGCGGTCGTGGCGTTCCATTCTTGGACCTGATCCAAGAGGGGAACGCGGGTCTGATTCGTGCAGCGGAGAAATTCGAGCCATCACGCGGATTCCGATTCTCGACCTACGCCACCTGGTGGATTCGCCAAGCGGTTGGACGAGCCGTCTCGGACCAGAGTCGAACGATTCGTGTGCCCCTGCATTCAATCCCTATGTTGACGCGATTGCGAAAGCTGGAGGGGGAGCTTCGGCATCGATTGGGCCGACAGCCCTCAATCCACGAGCTGTCGACCGAGATGGATGAACCGACGTCGACTGTGATGCGATTGTTGTCCGCATTGCAGGGCACAGCCAGTTTGGACCAAGAAATCCAGACGGCTGAACAGTCGAGCTTGGGCGGCCTGGTAGCGGACAGCGTCGACCCCGAGGAGGGCAACCGACTGGACCGTAGTCTTTTGAAACAGCGGTTGGACGAAATGCTACACGATCTGAGCGATCGTGAGCGAGCGATCGTTCGCCTGAGGTTTGGATTTGGATGCGAGCGGCCACAGAAGCTGTCTGAGGTTGCCAAGGACTTTGATATCAGTCGCGAACGCGTTCGTCAGATCGAAAAGCGGGCCCTTGGGAAACTGCGGGATCCGCGTCGTGCCGAGAAGCTAGTCGGTTTTCTGAACTGACTCGACTAGAGATTGACCAGGATGTCTAGCATTTCATTGGCGGTCGTGATCACGCGACTGCTGGCCTGGAATGCCCGCTGATAGGCGATCATCTTGATTGCCTCTTCGTCCAGGTTGACGCCGGTCGTCGCCAGGTGCTGGCTTTGCAGCGTGGCATAGAAGTTGCGCTGCGCTTCGGTCGTGCTTTTCTGCAAGCTGATCTTTTGCCCCAGTTCGTTCACCGTTTGCTCGTAGACGCCGCGAACGGATCGGCCATCCAAGTGGTCCAACGGGCGGTCGACCAGATCCACAAGATCGATCAACGCGTCGGTGTCCTGCCCGATTCCCGTCTTGCTGACCGATAGGTAGCTGCTGTCCTGGCGGATCACAGAATTGACTTCGATGTTTCCGGCATCTTCCCCCACAAAGAATGTGTTCAGCCCAACCGAAGCCAGGAAACCGCTTGTGTCATCGCTGAAGGTGAAAGACGAACTGGGCGAGGAGGACTCCAGATGAACGCGACCATCGCTGGTGATGGAAGCGTCAATGCCGTCAATCGCGTTCAAGTCCTGAACGATCGACTGCACCGTAGAATCGCCAATCTGGCCCAAACGCCGAACCTGAATTCGCTGAGTGCTGATCAAGTCGTTGTCGTCGTCAACGACCTGAACATCGAAGCTGCCATTGCTGGGTGTGAAGGGGAGTCCGGCTGAAACCAACGGCACGCCGGTATCCGCGCTGTAGGCAGAGGTGACTTCATCGAAACCCTTGCGACCTTGGCCCTGCGTGTGAATTTCATTGACGCTGCGAATCAGCGCCGATGCCACGTCATCCAGTTCATCGATGTAATCTCCGTAGAGTGAGTTGAGTGCCTCGACGGTCGCCTCCAAGATTCCCGATTGCGTTTCCAATGGTGAATCCGTTTTGCGGATCCGTTCTTCTTGTCCGCCTTCTC
>JBCCUO010000901.1:0-1955 GCA_039196805.1 Planctomycetota bacterium
AAAGTTACTTCACCACAGCCAGCTCGGGCTATCGTTTCGATGACCTGCAACGAGCGAACTGGAGAAACCGACTCGCGGAGCTTCATGACCGGGCAGAGACTCATCGACTTCGCCAAGCCGAACTTCAGCGATGGATCCGCGAAATCGACGAAGATGCCCGACACTTCCAGCAAGACCACCGATATTCACGGTGGGCGTCAAACTGGGACGCCGCCCTTCGCAGCCAAATCCAAGACGTGGACGACCAAATCGTTCATCTACGTCGAACGCTGGTCGAAGTCCGTGGATTGATCGATAGCGTCCGCAACGGCAGCACGCCGTCAGCCGCGCTCGGACGGCCGACGATGCCATATTCCCCCGTCTCCCACCATCGCTACGATCGCGTCTTCGACGTCAACGAGTTTGCCAACGCTCTGGATCGTTTCGATTCTCAACTCGGTTGGGGACGTTTCTACTCGGACGCCTACCGACCGATCGGTGCAACCACGGACATCGAGTCTCGTGTCGCAGCAGCGACACGCCAAATCGACTGGCTGCTTCGACACTACGACCAAAACGGAGCCGCTGCGGTCGATTGGTACACCGATTCGCTTGGCTATCGTTCGCCCGCACCGGCAAATCTCCGGCCGGAAAAACTTCGAAGCGATCAGATTGCGGCGTCCGCGGATTCGATTCTTCAATCGCTCCGAGCCATTCGGACCGACCTGAACGAGCATTGGCGGATCGATTCTCTGGGGCGATCCTATCACTCCCATGCCAGCCAGTTCAGCACGGCGGCGACGGTCGATCTTTCCCACTGCGAACAGTGGCTTTGTGCAACGATCGATCGATTGTCGGGCCATCGCGTTTCCCTGCTTCAACAACAGCGTCACAACGCGGCACTGATCGATGCTCCCGAAATCCAGCAGACGTATTTCCGTCACCCCAACTGGGCGACCGAACGATCCTTACGCCTTGAAGAGCTCCAGCGCGTCACCGCTCAGCTGGAAAACAGCCTGGCCGAGGCAGCTCAGCTTCGCCACTCGTTGCGGCACCTGCCACTGGTTGAGTCGGTCATGCCGGGGACTTCATTGAGCAGTCGCTATGATTCCTCCCATGCGGAACGGCAATTCGCTTTCGAACACGAGTCCGTCTTGGACGAAATTCGACGGATCGATCAACAGATCTCCCTTGCGTCTCGATCTGACTGGCTGCAAGCCCGCAGGCTCCAAATCTTGGAAGAGCTGGGATCCATGACCCAGATTCGCGAAACGCTTTCCCCTCTTGCGGAAGCCGCGAGCCGTTGGCTGGTCCGATTGTCGGGCGGCAGGCTGCGAACGCTGTCTTGGGATCACGGCTCATACGAAAGACTCAACGACGCCCGATCCCATCACAATCCTCACGACAGCCACCGCGAAGTCCTGGACCTCAACGTCCGAATTGACTCACGCAAAGAGCGTGGCTGTTGCGAAACGGATCGTGCTCTTGCCGCGTTGGCGGTTCGAATGGCGGCGGCCGATCTGCTCGCAAGAACCGAGCAAGCGGTTCCGCTCGTCATCGAAACGCCAAGTCACTTGCTACGCATGGGGAACGACCGACCGGATACGGCATCGATACACAACCCTGCCTATTCCGAATTTGGTGACGACCACCGCTGGAATTCTCCATTCGCGGCCGCGGTGTTTGACTTCGCAAGAGTAGGCCGCCAAGTCTTGCTGCTGACCAGCGACGTCCCGCTGGCAGAACAAATCAGTCGCACCGGCGGCCGTCTGTTCCAGCTGCACACGGTACAAACGGTTCACGCTCACCGCCCGATCTGGAAATCGCAATACGCGTCCGAGGAATACGTCGGCCCGCATCCACACGTCCATGGAAAAGTTTCCACCCCGGACCTCTCCCGAGATCCGCACCCATTCACCGATCGCATCAACCGGGATTTCGATCGAGCCTCGTTCGATTCGCCATACTTCGATTCG
>JBCCUO010000902.1:0-1951 GCA_039196805.1 Planctomycetota bacterium
CCGAAGCGATTTCTTGTACAAGTCGGCACAGCAAGACAAGAGCCGTACGGTTTGGCGTGGCATGATAAAGGTTGCCGAAGGCGCGCAGAAGACGGATGGCTATCAGCGAAATGACAACCTAGTACTCTCGGATCAGGCCCGAGCTGATTCGATTCCCGGTTTGGAGATCGAGGCGGATGACGTTCGCTGCACACACGGCAGCACCACCGCAAAGGTAGATGAAGAACAGATCTTCTACGCCAGATGCAGGGGCTTCACACGCAAAGAAGCGACGCGGATGATTGTCAGTGGATTCTTCCAGCAGATTTTTGATCGCATCTCGATCGAAAGCGTGCGGGAAGCACTTGGTGCGGCCATCGCTCGCCAGGTCCGCGAATACGAATAGGGAGAACACGAATGGCACTTGCTGAAGACAAGGTCCGCGAGGCCTTGAAGGAAGTCATTGATCCAGAGCTGTACGTCAACATCGTTGACCTGGGACTGATCTATCTTGTCGATGTCGGTGACGAGAAAGAAGACGGACGACACGATGTCAAAGTCGAAATGACGATGACCAGCCCGATGTGTCCCGCGGGACCCCAGTTGGTGTCGGGAACCAAGAATGCTGCCGAAGGCCTGGAAGAGGTCGAATCGTGCGAAGTCAAGGTGGTGATGGAACCCCCATGGTCACCTGATAAGATGACCGACGAAGCCCGAGACCACCTCGGGATTTTCTAAGGTCCCAGCCGGGCACGGGTGAATGAAAGTCTTTGTTGGAGAATACGTTTGCGGGGGCGGTCTAGTCTCGCAAAGCGAGGATGACGTCCCTGCCGGGCTACTCGCCGAGGGCGCGGCGATGCTAAGCGCCCTGGTCAGCGACCTGGCCGAGTTTGCCGAAACGGTCGTGTCTGTAGATCCCCGTCTGGCTCCTCCGATCAACGCCGCTCATCTGGTCGAGATTTCGCAAACCAGTCCGCTTTGGGGCCAATGGGTTGCTGCCGCGACTGGATGTGATGCGGCTCTGATCGTTGCACCTGAGAGCGACGGCGTCTTGGCACAATCGGTCGCCATGCTTCGCGCCGGAGGCATCGACGTCGTCGCCAGCAGCGGCGACTTTCTCCGCACCGCAAGCGACAAGCTGAAGACCGCGAAAGTGCTGCATTCTGCGGGCGTCGCTCATCCGTTGTACTGCGCGACCAGTGACCTGAGATTTGAATCTGACTTGCTTGAGTATCAACAGTTTGTTGTCAAACCCCGCGATGGATGCGGCACGCAACAGATACTCAAGTACGATTCGTACGCCGAGGCTCGATCGGCGATGACCGACGAGATGATTCTGCAGCCATGGATGCCCGGCAATGCCGTTTCCATCTCACTGATTGCGAGTCGATCGGGTCAGACGTTTTTGCCGGCCGTATCGCAATCGATCTCAGGCAAGGCTCTAACGTACGAAGGCGGCCGAGGTCCGCTGGATGAAGACACTCAGCGACGCGCGACTTCTCTTGCTTCCCGGGCGATCTCGGTGATGCCCCCCAAGGCACGCGGCTTTGTCGGGCTGGACGTGTTGATCGGTGAACGGCCGAGTGAAGACTTTGTGATCGAGATCAACCCGCGGTTGACGACGTCTTATGTTGGCTTGCGGCGGATGATCCAAGGGAATCTGGCGGCGCGACTCTTCGATCTGGAGACCGGTCCGGTTTGCTGTATCGCCAGTGAGCAATCGGTCCGCTGGACACCCGGCGGCGAAGTCTGGGTGGACGACGCTGTCGCGTCCTGAGTCGGGTGCGATCCATGGGACCCGACTCGCGCGCGCGATGCGGCTGATGAAATCAGCCGCTTGGCGCGACGGCTTGTTGACTAAGTTGTTTAAGCAAGCTCAAGTCATGCGTTGCGCGACACCCTTTACCTTCCCGCGGAGCGGGAGGTTCGGACGCAGACCAACGCTTTGCGTCGGTACCCTCGGCCGGGGAGC
>JBCCUO010000903.1:0-1950 GCA_039196805.1 Planctomycetota bacterium
GCTTTGCACCGCTTTCGGTGCCAGAGGACGTGATCGAGTTCCTCGCCCGCACCATCACCCGCAATATCCGCGAGTTGGTTGGCGGCCTCAACAAGCTCATCGCCTATGCGCAGCTGACCGGTCAGGAAGTGTCGCTGCAGCTCGCCGAGGAACAGCTGACCGATATCCTGTCGGCCAATCGCCGCCGCATTACCATCGACGAGATTCAGCGCACGGTCTGCCAATTCTACCGGATCGATCGCAGCGAAATGTCACCCTTGCCTCCCATTTGCACGGCACTCACCAAGGGCCGCAAGCGGAACGACCAAGCATTGAGAGTGGTGATCGAGTCGCAGTTGAGCGAGATCGGTACCGTTGGTCTGTATTGTGCCGACCTGGATTCCAACAAACGCTGGAAGCTTGAATTTGACATCCGGAGCACGTTGGAGACGGATCGAGAAGCCCACGGTGGGAGCGGAGAGTCGGCGGGCATCGTTGACGAGGCGACCATCGAGTTGTGCAGAACGACAATCGCACGCGTGTTCGGCTCGGCCACGGTCGACTCCCTCAAGCCGAATCAACTGATCAAATCGCTGCAGGGTCATTTGGATCAAGATCGCAAACGATGGCCCCCATCCCTGCTACGCGAACTCTGGCAGTCCCTGTTTGATCTGGAGCCGGGTCGTCGAAAGTCACCCCAGCACGAAGCGCGCTGGATCAACCTGACGGGCTTCTGCCTACGTCCGGGATATGGCGTTGCCGTTGATGATTGGCGTGTGGCACAAATGTGGAAGCAACTGCACGGAAAGCTCGCCTTTCCGGCATCTCAGTCCCAGACCGAGGCGTTCATACTTTGGCGTCGGATCGCCGGCGGGTTAACGGCGGGTCAGCAATCGCAATTGGCCGCTCCGCTGCTTAGCTTGGTCCGGGGCAAGGCGGGAAGGTTGGAGCCGCACCAGGCCTCGGAGGTCTGGCGTCTGATTGGGTCGCTGGAAAGCATGGCCACGATCGACAAGCTGGACGCGGGCGAAATCGCCATCAGGCAACTCGGACAGAAGAAGTCAGAGAAGCTGTGGACGGTGTTATCGTGGGCATTGGGCCGGATCGGAAGTCGCCAACCGGTCTACGGACCACTGAACACAACCGTGCCGCCCGGAACCGCCGCGGTGTGGTGCGAGCGATTAATGAATGCCGATCGCTACGGTCCCGAGACTCGCTTGGCGCTGCTGCAGATGGCTCGCAAAACCGGGGACCGATTTCGTGACTTGCCCACCGAAACACGCAACGAGGTCCGCGATTTTCTCCGCTCGGTTGACACCGACTGGCCGACGACCGAGCGATTGCTTGCCGGCGAATCCTTCGGCAGATCCGATCAAGCGGGTATTTTTGGTGACTCCCTACCGCTGGGTATTCGCTTGGTTCGTTAGTCACGTCCATCGCGCATGCGAAAGCCAACCAGCGCATTCGGATCGATCGGAAGTCTAGGAGTCAGCGGGCTGCGGACAGGCGGAACTCTTCGATTGCGGGCAATTCATGCCGTTGCGCTTTGCCGAATTTTCTGGAGCGAAGATGCGTTAGCATTGAGTTTGGGCTGGCAGTTACCGCAGCGGCCCATCCGCAGTGCATTGGCATCTGTCAGAACTTCCAGCCATCGTCGTACATCGCGAGTCACGTTGTGAGCAAACCGGCCTCTCTTCTGCTTGTCGAAGACAATCGAATCGATCGGATTGCCTTTCAGAGGGCGCTCAAGCGATGTGAGATCGCCAATTCCTTGGCCATGGCCAATAACGGTCGGGAAGGACTGGCGGCGCTGCGCGGCGAGCATCCCGAAATCAAGGTTGAGGCCCCGTGTGTTGTCTTCTTAGACTTGAACATGCCGATCATGAACGGCCTTGAGTTCCTTGCGGAACTTCGTGGCGATGAACGGATTGCCGGAACCGTTGTCTTCGTTCTGACCACTTCTTCTCATGA
>JBCCUO010000904.1:0-1949 GCA_039196805.1 Planctomycetota bacterium
GCGGTCTTGCCGGCATCGGCTTCGGTGACCTCGTACCAGAACGCCTGGTTGATGTTGGTCGTCTGCGGCGCGATGGGGATGCGGATGACTTCTTCGATCGGCGTGGGCAGGCCGATGTGCAACCCGGGCCCGTAGACCTGTCCCGCTTCGCCGCCTGTGATCTTGCCGAAACGCAGGCGCACGGCGACCTCCTGCTGGTTGACGACGAAGATGACTTTCGCAACAGCTGCGCGCGTTACATGCAGCGACAGGGGCATCAGGTGCAAGATGCCTGTAGCGGCGCCGAAGCGATCTCATTGTGCGAGCGGGAATCATTTGATGTGGCCGTGTTCGACATCAACATGCCTGGGATGACTGGGCTGGAATTGATGCAGCGGGTCCAGGAAGCGAAGCTTGATCTGGAGGTCATCTTCTTGACCGGTCAGGGCAGTATCAACACGGCGGTTTCGGCCATGAAACTGGGCGCGATCGACTATCTGACCAAACCGTGCTCGTTGAGTGAGCTGGAACACCATTGCAAACTGGCGCGCGACCGCGGTGCACTTCGGCGCGAAAACAGACAGCTCAAGGCGTTGATCTCTCGATCTAAGTCCAAGCAGTGTTTGGTCGGTGAATCGCCTTCGATGCAGGCTGTGGATCGCATGATCCATCGTGTCGCACCGACGGACAAACCGGTCGTGATCGAGGGCGAGAGCGGAACGGGGAAAGAGGTGGTTGCCCGTTTGATTCAGGAACGAAGTCAGTTGGCCAACAAGCCGTTTGTGACCATCAACTGTGCTGCCCTGCCTGAGCACCTGGTCGAGAGCGAACTCTTTGGCCACCGCAAGGGTGCCTTCACCGGTGCGACCGACGAGAAGCCGGGTCTGTTCGAAATTGCTGACGGCGGAACGCTGTTCATTGACGAAATTGGCGAATTACCGCTGTCTCTCCAGCCCAAGCTGCTGAGAGTCTTGGAAGACGGCTCGCTTCGTCGGGTGGGATGTCACCGCGAACGAAAGGTCAAGGTACGCCTGATCGCGGCAACGAACCGCGACCTTTCCAGCGAGGTCAAGGACGGGCGGTTTCGTGAGGATCTGTACTACCGAATCAATGTGCTATCGCTCCATCTGCCACCCCTGCGAGAACGGGACGGCGACGTTGACTTGTTGATCAAGCATTTCATGCCCGCGGATTGGACCATGGATCCCGATGCGCATGCAGCGATGCTGCAATACAACTGGCCCGGAAACGTTCGGCAACTGATCAACGTGATTCATCGTGCCACGATTCTGGCGGACAACAACACGGTGCGGCTGCAAGACTTGCCGCACGAGATTCGCGGCTCGGCGGGCGACCCGAAACTGCTGCTGATCGACCCGTTTCATCAGCCAGCCGCACCGGCAAATACGCCAGTGCTGGGATCGCAAGAAGTCAAGCTGGACGATCTGGCGAAGGCCCACGTCTTGGAAGTCCTGGCAAAGGAAAACGGCAACAAAGCCAGGACCGCGCGGAAGCTGGGGATCCACCGTCGCAAGCTGTACCGATTGCTGGAACGATACGGTGCGTCAGAGAGCCCGACCGAGTCACTTGTGGCCGCTCAGTCGTCAGACTAGCGATCGGACGACAAGTTGACGTCGCTTGGTAACCCGAAGCGTCAAAGAGGGATTGGCAACCCAACGCATGAGCGCGTTAGCAAGTCAATCCCAACCCGATGCGTCAGCAAGGGATCCCTAGCGTTGACTGAGTATTGGGTCGAGCGATCCCTCGATCGCGCTTTTTGAAGTTGCGCTTTCTGGTTTGTCGGACATGCTTCGCACCGCAAATTGCGAGAAACTCATAGGAAGTCCGCTTTCACTCTCCCTCCGGGAGAGTCGGCCTCTAAGGGCCAGGGCTTTTAACATGTATCTCTCCGGGCAAGGAGGAGCTTCGCAGTCGATACATGCGTTCCTTTCTTGCACCGTTTTCGGGGA
>JBCCUO010000905.1:0-1947 GCA_039196805.1 Planctomycetota bacterium
CGGCCCGCCGCTAGCGGCGGCCTCCCCTACTCGACCAGGCGTCTCGCCGGTACTCGTACTCGAACGCGGCGTTTCGCGGATGCTCCCGATTAGGAGGACGAGTATCACTTCGTTGAGTGCGAGTACGAGCGGTAGAAAGCAAAGCGGTCGGCCAGTGGCCGGTGGATTCGCTACGCGGTGCGAATTTGGCTCGGGACCACGGAGTGGTCTGTCGACAAAGTAGCCCGCTTTCTTCGAAGGCTAGGCTTCGAATTTAGAAGCGCGAAGCGGTGGTGTTCGATAGGCTTGAATCACCAGGGACAAGAAAAAGGGCGGCGAAGTGCGCTGGCACTTCGTCGCCTCTTTCAGATTCACCAGGGTGGTCCTCGCCGGAACCACCAGCCATGAACGGAGAACACCCAATCAACGAGCGTTGCCTCTGGAGCTAGCAGCGCCACAACGAATTGCGACAGGCGATAGCCGATCGTCGTCCAACGTGCCGCTACCTTGGCTTGGCCCCAGAGGCGGAGAACTTTTTTGGGGCTGAGTCCTCCGTTGAACTCCCCAACGTTAGTTGCATCAGCGAGTTCATCATGGCTTCATGACGGTCCGCTGCTGCACGTTCGTGTCGCTCACGTTGCGCCAACTCACGGCGGGCCAGCTCCTCATCCTTTTGCTTGGTCCAAACGCTGCGAACCAAAGTCGCGACACTGATCAGCATACTGGCGACCAGAATCAAACCGCCTTGCGTGTAGACGGCGTTTTCCAGACGACCTTCCCAAGTCGTTTCTTGTGGCCAACGGGCCATGATTTCACGGATCACCAAGTGACCGTGAGAAACAATCGTCGTGACCATCATCGTGACAGCGCACCAAGCGATCGTGGTCAATCTTTGCTTTGGACTCATCGCATCCCTCCCCTGGGAACTTGTCGTGATCTGGGCCTCCTGTGAAAGGTGGAACAAATGATGACTCTCTAGACCCGACATGACCCGGCGACGTTCACCGGAGTCACTCGATTTTATCGCCAAGCCAGCGAAAGCAAACCGAATTCACTGGCTTCGGCCCGCTGCAACCTTGCGCCGATACTTCTCAAAAAGCATCGTGTGCCTACTGGACAGGTCGACGTCGCGACCCTGAATGAAGGCTCGCACGACGTTCGATTCCGTTTGCAGGATGTCACCATCACTAACGATGATCGTGGCGTCTTTGCCGACCGTCAACGAACCAACCCGGTCGGCGACACCAAAGATCTCCGCGGGTGAAAGCGTGATCGAACGGATGGCATCATCGACGGACAAACCAAAGGCTACGGCAGCCGCGGCGTGATACGGCAAGTTGCGAGCATTGGACGACCCCTGCGGACTTCCCGCACCGTGACCACCAATTGCAAATCGGATTCCGGCTTTGCGAAGCCGAGCGGGCAACGTGTAGGCGTCGTCGTAGGCATCGTCACGGCGAATCGGTCGGCGATACGTCCCAGCGACCAAAACTGGAATGTCGTACTCGGTCAGTAGTTCCTTCGACTTCACAGCGTCGTAGCCGCCGAACAAGATCAACTTCAATCCTTGACGCTGCGTGTAGGCGATCGCCGATTCGATTTCCGCTTGCAGGTTCGCTTGCACGATCAAAGGCAACTCGCCGCGAACCACCGGCAACAGACTTTCCAGTCGCAGATCAGTGGCCGTCGTCTCGGGGGACTGCTCACGCGACGCCTCGTAGCGTCGTACCCGATCCAGCAACTCATCGAATTCGATGATCTTTTGCTCGCGTTGCTTGGCTTGCTTCTTGGCGTCATCGTCTCGGGGCATCATGTGCCGCCAGGTCAGCGAGAGTCCCGATGGCGCGGTCAACGTCATCTCTCGGGCGCTCCATCCGTCCAATTGCATGACGGCCGTCTGCCCGTTGATCCATCGTCCACGGGGTGAAACGTTGGCGAGCAAGACGCCGCCCGCTCGAGCTACCGGAA
>JBCCUO010000906.1:0-1947 GCA_039196805.1 Planctomycetota bacterium
CACGGTTTCCGATATGGGCGTGGATGCGAGTGCGTTTCAGACGCAGCTTCTGGCGGGAGAGACGTACTTCAACTTCCACACGCCCGCCTTCCCAGCGGGAGCCATTCGCGGGCAGATCGTTTCTGAACAGCTGGTTGTGGTGACTCCCGTCGCCGTTCCCGAGCCGGGATCGCTGGCCGTGGTCGGACTGGCATCGCTTTGCGGGCTGGGCATGATTCGCCGTCGACGTCGTTAGTCGAGCTACCGCGCGATTTTGATTCTCAAGCCGACACTTCTGTGTCGGCTTTTTTCTTTGGATCTTAGCCGCAACAAGCCTCGTTCACGGAGTGAGCTGGCTCGCTGTCGAGAGACCACTCCGTTGTCCCGAGCCGTAACGCACCGCGATGTGACTCCGCGGGGTCAGTTGCCTGACGAAAGATAGCTAGCCTCGCCTTCGCTTAAGGCGGGCCAATCTGTTGGCTGAGGGCCGATACTGTCCGCGAGTTCCGCTACGATTGCGGCGACGTGGTCGCTGACACCTCCGGAACGTGCACGATCGAATGACGCGACCGCTGACAGATCACTTGCAGCTCTGCTTCCAGCTCGACCTATCCATTGACCAGCGTTTTGAACGCTTGATTCAACTTCTTCGTGATGGGACCCGGCTTGCCATCCCCGATCTCTCGGCCGTCCAACTTAACGGCTGGGATCACTTCGGCGGCGCTGCCCGTCAAGAAGCATTCGTCGGCGGTATAGATGTCGTGTCGAGTCATCGGTGATTGGCTCACCGTGATACCCTGTTGCTCGGCCAGATCGATCACGGCTCCACGAGTGATCCCCTCCAAGATGCCGGCGTCAATGGGGGGCGTCTTGAGCTGGCCATTCTTAACCGCAAAGATGTTGTCTCCGGTGCATTCGGCGACCTCACCCTTGTGATTCAGCATCAACGCCTCGATGCAACCGGCGCGAAGGCCTTCGACCTTCGCCATGATGTTGTTCAAGTAGTTCAGCGACTTGATTCTAGGGTCAAGTGCCCCCGGATGGTTTCGGATCGTCGACGCGGTGACCAAGTCCAGACCGTCCGTATAGTACTCCTGCGGGTACAACGTGATCGTGTCTGCGATGATGATGATTTGAGGATCGCTGCAGCGGAACGGATCTAGCCCCAGCTGGTTTCCGCCCCGCGTCACGACCAGACGAATGTAGCCCTCGGTCAATCCATTCTTGGCGACCGTCTCATTGACGTCATCCGCCATTTTCTCGGTGGTGATCGGAATCGTCAGTGCGATCGCTCGCGCGCTCTCGTAGAGACGATCCAGGTGGGCCGTAAGCCGGAACACCTTGCCGCTGTAGATGCGCATGCCCTCGAAAACACCATCGCCGTACAGCAGACCGTGGTCGTAGACGCTGATTTTGGCGTCGTCACGAGAGTAGAACTCGCCATTGATGTAGATCTGTTGACTCATCTGGGTCGGAGCGATTGGAGGAGTTGGAAGGGCTGCGAGAGCGGTTTCGATGTTCGTACATGGTGGAGGCGTTGCCTCCGAGTAGGGTTCGCGGCCGGATGCCACGTATCGAGTACGGTCAAGGTCGATGAAACCCCGTTTCCTAGGCGAACCAACCGAAGGTGCTTCGCTCGAAACGGTCGCTCCGCTTGCCGAACCGATGGCCATCCGGCCATCAGTCTACGTCGGCAGCACTAACGGCGTCGATCACACTTGCGTCGAAGTAATTGATCGACATTCCTGCGTCCACGACTACTGACTGCGCTGTGATGCCGCTGCTGCGAGGACTCAGAAGAAATGCGGCCGTGTTGGCGACCTCATCGGTCGTCACAGCCTTGCCGCGTGGAATCACTTTCTCGGCGAACAGGTACGAATCCACGTAGCCCGGGATCCCAGCCGAAGCACTGGTCTTTAGCAATCCCGCCGACACCGCATTGAACCGCACTTGGCCAAAGCGGCTAAA
>JBCCUO010000907.1:0-1947 GCA_039196805.1 Planctomycetota bacterium
CCGTTGTGCTTCCGAGAAGCGATTCTCTCGGAGATTTGCGATCCAAGTTGTCACTCAAAATCCTTTAAGCGGCCAAATTTTTGTCAGGCGTTCACCATCACTGTTTGCTCTGGATCCCCTAACCAGAGAGGGTTGGCAATTTGGCGAAACATGAAGCCCGAGCGGCTTGCCGAAAATCCGGGGATTCGCGGCGGTTTTTCGACACTTGGACGGTGACGTCATTCGCGATGCCGGTAATAATGCCTAAGGGTGATGCGTTTCACCTAGGCGGCTGTTGATGAAGTCTTGATGTGTAAGCGAGCACGAGAAGATGAGTGCCGAAACTAGTACACGGCGGTTCTCCGAGCAGACGATCCAGCAGGTGAGGCTTGATTCTCGCCGGGCAATGACTCGGGCTCGCTACTGCGATAAACGCAGTCAAGTCGTTCACCTCCGCTGCATCGATGATCACCCGGAGACCGAACGCCACTTCGGAAACCAGCTTTGGTATTTCGAAGGGATTGGTGTCGATGAGTACAACCGTCGTGGCGGAATCTACGGCGTGATCGAGTATTCCGTCCAGTTCGGGCTGCAGGAACTGGTGGAAGATGGTGTCTTCGATTCTGAGTACGAGCGTGACCGCTTTCGTCGCCTCTATGACCAAGAGATGCGTGGACCCAACACCGCGCAGCCCGCTCATCGCTGGTTGGTCGCTGGGTTGATTGTCAGCACGATGGTCACACTGGGGCTGGTGCTGTTTCGCACCGTGAACGTTGGGTGATCGCTTCAGCCCCCGACTCCGCGGGAGTCATCATCGACGTCCAGCAACTCCGCAAGGACTACGTTAGCTGGTCACCCATCAAGGGCCGAAAGAAGCTTAGCGCGCTGCGAGGCGTCTCGCTGGACGCCAAGGCAGGTGAGGTGTTTGGTCTGCTTGGGCCAAACGGTGCCGGCAAGACCACCCTGATCAAGACACTACTGGGTGTAATCCGACCTTCGGGCGGCAAGGCATCGCTATTCGGACTGCCTGTTGGCAGTGCAGCCGCTCGCCAACGGGTTGGCTACCTTCCCGAATCGTTACGGGTGGACCGCCACCACACAGCGCGTTCGGCGCTGCGCTACTACGGGCGCATGAGCCGAATGGATGACGGATCGATCCGCAGACGCAGCGATGAGCTGTTGGACCTTGTCGGCTTGGCGGGGCGGGACCGAGAGTCGGTCCGACGATTTAGCAAGGGGATGTATCAACGCCTGGGATTGGCGCAAGCATTGATGCATGACCCCGACCTGCTGGTTCTGGACGAACCGACCGACGGACTGGATCCGGTCGGGCGTAATGAAGTGCGTCAAGTGATCGATCGACTGCGTGATCTTGGCAAGACGATTTTCTTGAACAGCCACATCCTGCAAGAGGTCGAGCTGGTCTGCACCCGCGTTGCAATCATGTCCAGCGGGCAGATCCGCGGTTCAGGCACGCTGGATGAGCTGGCCGATGAAGCGGGCGATCCCAAGGTGGCGATCGTGGTGATCCCGACCTCGGACTGGGAACGACCCGGCAATAGCGCTGTCGAGCTGAGCAACCTGTTGCCTCAACCTGTCGAAGGGCAATGGACGGTGGAAACCTTGCCCGCCTCCGAAGGACTTCGCATTCGCGGTCCGATTCATTCACAGGATCACTTGGATCAATTGGTTGACCAGCTTCGTGCTCAGGGGCATTCGTTGGTTGAATTGCGGGTCCATCGCCCCACGCTGGAAGAGACGTTCCTGAGGCTTGTTGGCGAAGCAGCGGTTAGCGATTAACGGTTGGCTTCTGGCGAATGGCTGTTAGCTGATATTAGCGGTCAGCGATTGGCTTGATAGGGCCGAAGGCCCGTACCTTTGCCTAGCCCGGTGAGTCTGTTTAACAGATCCTCGGTTACGAATCCGGTGTCTCGTAGCGATAGCCGACGCCGTAGACCGTCTGAATGA
>JBCCUO010000908.1:0-1944 GCA_039196805.1 Planctomycetota bacterium
CCTACCTCTACGTCGCCGCGTACCAGCAAGTCAAATCGATTGCCAAGCTGACCATCAAGGGCGAAATCGTCTGGCAGCAATACGCTCCGATGCAAAGCGATGTCTATGCGGCGGGCGAAGCGAGTGACCCCGACAAGGTCTGGGGGCGTGACCGCTTCATGCCGACCAACTTTGCCTTCACCGACGACGGCGGATTCCTGTTGGCAGACGGATACGGCGCGTTCTATATCCACCGCTATGACGCTGACGGCAGATGGCAATCCTGCTTCGGCGGTCCGGGCGACGGCCAAGGCACTTTCAAGACACCGCACGGTCTCTGGATCGACCGTCGCCCCGGTGGCGAAGCCGAATTGGTCGTGACCGACCGTGCTCATAACACACTGCAAACGTTTACAATGGACGGACAATACAAAAAAACCATTCCCGGGTTCGGATTACCGGCCAATGCCGACACCCATGGTGACCTCATGGTGATTCCGGAATTGGTGGCCCGATTGTCACTGCTAGATCGCAACCACAACACGTTGGTCACGCTGGGTGACGATCGCGAACGCTTGATCGCCGACAAGAAGAAGGCGATCCGCGTTGATCCCAGCCAGTGGAACGATGGCAAGTTCGTGCATCCGCACGACGCCTGCTTCGATTCCCAGGGCAACCTGTTCGTCGCCGAATGGGTCCATCCGGGTCGCGTCACCAAACTGACGCGTGTGTAGCAGATCTTCATCGCGACCATCATCGCCTAGGCACTCGCTTGGCAAGCACGGCCAAACCCGCAAACGTCAATGCGATGCCGGTCAACAGCGTCATGGTGATCGGTTCGCCAAAGATGATCACGCCGGCGATCGCCGCCATCGCGACCTGCGAGGCGTTGATCAGGTTGACCGCCACGACCGGCAACGACTTGAGCGCCGACGAAAGGGCGATGAACGCCGTGAAGTTGAACACGCCGGCCAGCGCCATGACCCCCCAGGACCGCGCATCGATCAAGGCGACACCCTCCACGCCAACGACCACCAGGGTGGCCGACCAAAGTGACACGGTGCCGACCACCCCGCTAATCAACATCGTCATGGTCGGCGATACGCCGCCGATCATTGTCTGGCGCATCACCGCACCAAACAGTGCGTAAGCCAGACCGGAGAAGACGGCATAGAGCGCGCCCACCCATGCGGGCCTTGAATCCGATTCGGATGCGACGCTGGCACTGCTGTCTGGCATGGAAAGAACAATCACGGCGGCGATCAACAAGATGATCGCCAAGACGGTCTTCATACGTACCGGTTCGCCCAGTAGCACGCGGCCGGAGATCGCACCACCAATGATCAACGTCCCCAGGGTGATCGGCACGGATGCGGCCAGTCCGATGATTTCCAGCGCGAACTGAAAGGCCGCGTTGCCAACGAACTGCCCCAGCAGCGAGACCAAGACAAAGCGGGGCACGTTTCGGTAGCTAGTCGCCAGCACGTCTCCACGACTGCGGAGCCAGATCGCGAACGGTCCCAGCACCAACACGGTCGGAGCCGCTTTGACGGCCGAGACCAAGAACGGGTCGACGTGGACGCTGTCGCGAAGTGCAATGTTCGCACCGGTATAGAGAACGGCGGCGGCCAGTCCGCAAAACGCCCCGGCGCCTACTCCCAGCGGCGGCCGAATGCTTGCGGGGTCACTTTTTGGTACGACTGGGTTTGCCGGACTTGAGGCTGTCATCCGGGCCAAGTTTCATCCAGCGAGGACGAATTCATCTCGGACGTCAGCATCTCCGGTGCAAGAATCGACTCCAGGCTCTGTTCCGCATGCGCGGTCTCCATCAAATCGTCATCGCTCGATTCAACCGGCCTGGAGATCACCACCGTGATGTTGTCCTCCCCGCCGGCGTCGTTTGCGATTTCGATCAGCCGCTGGCAGCAAGCGTCCAGGTCGCTGGTCGATTCCACTACGTCCGCC
>JBCCUO010000909.1:0-1939 GCA_039196805.1 Planctomycetota bacterium
CAAGAGACGCGGCAACGACTTGGGCAACGAAGGCGTTGTCAACCGAATGCGGATCATAACCAAACTGGGACGCTCGTTCTTGATGAGCCTCCAGCAACGCGTTCCACAACGGCTCGCACCAGCAATCGATTGCAACACCGTCTGCTCCCAAGGCCACAAGTTTGGCAACGTCATCCGCGGTAACCTCGTCGGTGACCAGCCACAGGGCCAAACCTGGACTCTGCTTATCCAACAACCCGCGAGCGTGTCGAACCAGCGCGGCCAACTGCAAGCCTTCGAGGTCCAGCTCAGACAGTTGCAGAATCACTCCGTCCGGCTGGGCCGACAGTAGCGATGGCAACTCGTCGCTCAAACGATGCGGTGAAACGGTTAACAGAATCGCTGCCCCGGGAGACAGAATGCGGAGTTGCCGGACCTTGTTTTCCAAGTGCTTCTGATCTTGAACATCGGGTGGAAACGACTCGGCAGACACCCAACCTCCTCCTGCGAGCGGCTTATCAGCCGCTGGCCTCTCCCAACGTTGCACCTGTGCCGGCGGATAACTGAAGCGGCCCCACGGATCTCGCGGCAACGCGAGCCGCACATCGATGATGGCGGCATCGTCAAAATCGACCGCGTTCAGCCCGATTCGTTCGCTTCGATAGGGGACCATGCGTGGCAGCGGAGTGCCCGATTCGCACCCCTTCGACGTCGCTGAACTCTGATGCATCAGTGGAACACTGTCAGCCTCACCCAGTTCGCTCCGAAGAGCAGACACGACGATGCCCAGCCGAGACACCTCCGTTGCCAGCGAGTCAGCCAGCTCCAGCGGCATTTCGTACCATCGTGGAGAATGCCAGAACAGAGGCGATGGCAGCAAAGCAGCGGTCTGTTCCCGTCGGCCGATTTCGGTTTGCCTTGACTCGTTGGCCCCTGCGCCCCACGGTGTATCAAAAGGTGGAGGCACGAAAGTCAGTGGGGCAAGCAGGTCCTTCATCCTCTACCTCCAGTTCGGATTCAGTTCGCCAGCCGTCTGCTGCTCCGCTTTCAACTTCGCCACCGGAATGATACGGCGAAAATCATTGGCGTCCCCGCGAATCGAAGCATTCAGCAGCAACAACCCCAAACGCACCTGCTCGCGTTTGCGCAATGGAGCTTCGGTCACGCCGTCGGCCAGCTTGCCAACCGATCCGCGAACAAAGATCGTGACATCGCTAATGGCGTTGCCAAGATTCTTGCCTGCCGATCCTCCCAGAACCAATGTTCCGCGCAGAGCACCGACCGCAACGTCATCGCCGACGTCGCCACGCACGAAGATGCCACCCCCCAACATGCCCGCTCCGCAACGATCACCCGCAGAACCATAGATCGCCAACGTGCCTCCCTTCATCGCTGTTCCTGCACCACAACCCGCGTTGCCGCGAACTCGAATCGTGCCACTGCACATCCCTTCGCCCACACCGTCGCCCACGTCTCCCGTCCATACCACCTCGCCTCGTGCGAAGTGCGCAAAGGCGTAGTCTCCTAAATCGCCTTCACCGACAAGCTTCACCGGGTGCTCGACTCGCATCAGGGCACAATGCTGACCTTCAATCCCAGTCACCCGGACGTTTGCCAGCTCATCTTCCGATTCAGGAACCGGAATGGCATGGATCGCCTTACGCAGCCCGACCGGATCTGATTCGCTCAAGTCGACACGAGCGTCATAGTCCAGTTGGCTTGAGTCAGATTCCGAGGTCAAATCGCTGTTCCAGGCAAGCAAGGGGCTGCTTCATCACGCAAAACGTCTCGCACAATTCGCTCCATCTTACCAGCCGCGCTGCGCCCCGCCTGCAAAACCTCTTCGTGATCGGCAATGACCGCCTGGTCGGGATTGGCAACATTGCTGACCATCGATAGAGCCAGCACCCGCATCCCCAACCGTCCCGCCGCGATCACTTCGGGGACCGTACTCATGCCG
>JBCCUO010000910.1:0-1939 GCA_039196805.1 Planctomycetota bacterium
GAAACGCTGCCGACGAATGATTTCGCCCAACTGAACAATCAGCCGTCCGCCACCACCCTGGCCGCCCGGCAGGTCCAACTCGGAAAAGAATTGCCGCAGTGGCCGAATATCGATGTAGCGTACGTCTGATTCGCTGCGATGAGGATTTCCTTCGCGGTTGTCGATCGCATAGGCGTAGTAGGCAACGTAGTCACGCTCGGTCAACGCGAGAGATTCCAGTGGAAGCGTCTCACGAAGCGTCAGCCGTGTCGTTTCCCGACGAACCTCTCCCTCGTCTGTGTTGACCAACGCCGATGCTGAATCGTCCCGAAACCACTCGGCGAGCACGTACTCATCGTCACCACCCAACTGAAAAACCATGCCCGCTTCGACCAAGCCATAGTCGTCTGACAGCTCAACCTGCATCGGCACTTCGGCCAACGTATGCACTTTGATTTCGTCCATCGGATCGCGCCACCGAACCGACGGTGATCGGTCTTTTCGAACCCTCATCCGCCCCATCGTTGGGTTCATCGGTGTGCCGTCTAAACCAGATCCGGTCCACCGCCAATGTAGGGCTTGCTGACTGGGGATCGTTGCCGTCCAAACGAAGTCGTCTTCACTTGCTTCGATATCGATGCCGGACATCTGGGATCGCTTGCCACCAACTTCCAAGGTGGCGCTACGCAATGGGTGATTCGTTTCGATGCGAAGTTGCACCTCGGAACCCTGCAAGACCGTCACGTCCCTCTTCAGAAACGCCCTCGGCTGAAGTCCCGTGTACTCAGGCGAACGAACGTCCCACTTGATCGCCTTGGCTTCGATCAACGGCTGGACATTGATTCGGTACGTATCCGTTGTGCCAATGCTAGTGACAAACTGATACTCGATGGGATTCTTGGCCTTACCCAACGCGGCTGAGAACCGGAGACGATCAGTCGCGTCAGGCTCCGATTCACCCTCTGGTTCGTCTGCAAACAGCTCGCTCTCAATCCACTCGGGCTCTTCGTCCTCGTCCAACGAGACCGAGTTCGCACTCGCGTCGATCGAAGATTCCAGAGGCATCTCGCGATAGCGCATCGAGACGGTTCGATTGGTGCGCCCGACCAAGTCTAACGAGATGGTGACGGCGCGACCCTCAATGATCCGCTGATCTCCCGGAGTTACTTCCAGCGTTGTATATGGAAGCTCGACCCCGACCGTCCGTAGCATCGCGACACGCCAGTCCCGTCCCAAGCCAAACATGCTGACCGCCGCCAGGGCCAACAGGCCTGCTCCCACGATTGCGACGCCAGCCCGCTGAGTGGGAACCAACGATTGTGGCGAGACCAACTCCCAGCGTCCCAACGTTTGATGGCCCAGGGCGGACAGCATCTCGTCCGGTCCGCTGACCTTTCCGTCAACGGTATCCAATACCGTGCGAATCCGCTGACCAAAGTCTACAAAGGACCGCTCCAGGATCCCAGCAAACCTGCTGCGACGAGTATGCCGTACCAGTTGGATGACGCGAAACAGCATCACCCCCACAACGATCGCCGCGGTAACAGTCGTCATGGCGACCCGAAACACGCGTGGGATTTCCCAAACCCAGTCGGCCGTGGCCAAGACGATCCAGGCCACCATCAAAGCGGTCGTCGCAAACAAGACTTCTCCGCACACCGAGAACAGCAGGTACCGTCTCCGCAACGTCTGGAATCGCCGCGCGACTTGGAACGCAACATCAGGAGCATTCATCTTTTTCGTTTCCCCATGATCATGCGGCCGTCCGATTGGCCAGCGAGTACTCGGCAATCAACAATGCAAATACGGCCGCGGCAACCCATGGCCAGATCTCGTTCCGGGTCTGGCCAACCACCGTGTCGACCTGAACCTGCCCGTCGGCGGTCGCTAGCGTCACGTCATACTGGTCCGCAAACTGGGCCAGATCGACTCGCGTCGGATCAGACTCCTTGGCCGCGGC
>JBCCUO010000911.1:0-1935 GCA_039196805.1 Planctomycetota bacterium
CGGCCATCCCAACGTTGCCTGGGACGATGCGGATGCGATGCCGATTGACATCTTCGATGCTGAGTTGACGTTGAAGCTGGAAACGCTTCAGCAAGAGGACTCGGACGTCGAATCCGAACCGACAACGCGTGACGGGCTTGAGCGTGTTCACTTGCGCTTTCGTCCTCGGCTACTAGTCAATGGGTTGTCGCTGGATCCGGCACAGTGCGAGCGGATCCTCGGACACACCCATCCCAACGAACCGGTGGTCGTCCTGATCGATCGCCGACATCACCGAGTTGTTTTGTGTCGGTTGCGTGAACCGAAGGCGACCAAGCTGATTCAGTTGTTGCTGAAACGCGATCTGTCGGATTCGATCTTGGATCCCGAAGCGGCGGGCAAGTTGGCGCTGCGTGCGGCGAAAGTCGATTCGATGATTCGCTTGGAGTTACCCGACGAGTTGGCGGGTCCGGTTGAGGACGTCCAGGCTGAACTCGTGATCGAGTTGCGTTCGCGAGTGGGAGCCGGACTGCAGGTGGCTCTGATGATGCATGACGACCGGTTCGCGCACGTTCTATCGCCAGGACACTCGCCCGAGACGGTGCCTTGTTTGACTCCGGAGGGACCGATCCGCCTGAAGCGTGACTTGGCCGTGGAGCGGGCATACGCCGACCAAGTTGTCGATCGATTCGGACTGGAGCGTTTGTCGGCCGACGGATCCTACCACTGGGTCGCCGAGACCGATCATGACGCCATCGATCTGTTGGGGCGTTTGCATGCTGGTGGCGACGAAACACCCAGGCTGATTTGGCCCGATGGCGAGTCGCTTCGGGTTCGCGGTGAGATCACACCGTCGGCCCTGCGAGTTCAGATCGACGACGGACGTGACTGGTTTGGGCTCACCGGGGCCATTTCGCTGGACGGCTACGAAGTACAGCTGGCCGACCTGCTTTCAGCAGTACGCGACAATCGCGCGCTGGTGCAAGTTGGTGATCGTGAGTTCGCGCGGATCAGCGACGCGTTCCGCCAAAGACTGCGACAATTGGGCGACGCGGTGGTCGCCGATCGTGGAACGTTGAAGGTTGCCGATGCTGTCGTTCCGGCGGTCAAAGACCTGATCGGCGAAGACGTGCTGCTGGAAGCGTCGACACGTTGGCACGATTCGATCGCGAGACTGGACGAATTGTCGGACTGGGACCCGGAGCAACCCGACGGTTTGGACGCAACGCTTCGCGACTACCAGTTGGAAGGCTATCGCTGGCTGGCTCGGTTGAGTCGGTGGGGCGTCGGTGGTGTGCTGGCCGACGACATGGGACTTGGAAAGACGGTTCAGACGCTCGGCGCGCTGGTCGATCGTGGCGGCGATGGCCCGGCGCTGATCGTGGCGCCGACCAGTGTGGGTGACAATTGGGTTCGCGAGACACAGCGTTTTGCACCGGAGTTGAATCCACTCTTGTATCGGGACAGCGATCGAGAACAGCTGATCAATCAGGCGGGACCCAATGACCTGGTGATCGTCAGTTACCAACTGTTGCAGCGCGACGCCAAGCTGTTCATGGGGCGCGAGTGGAACACGTTGGTGTTGGACGAGGCCCAGTTCATCAAAAATGCCCAGACCAAGACGGCTCAAGCGATTCGCAAGATTGAAGCGGATTGGAGGATTGGGCTGTCAGGGACACCCCTAGAGAATCACCTGGGTGAGCTTTGGAGTTTGATGCGAACACTGAGTCCAGGCTTGTTGGGCTCGTGGGAACGTTTCCGCAGTCGGTTTGCCGAGCCCATTGAGCGGCATCATGACGACGAGTGTCGGCAGTCGTTGGCACGATTGGTCCGCCCGTTCATCTTGCGGCGAACCAAAGACAAAGTGTTGACGGAGTTGCCGCTCAATGGGCTCGGCAAACCGACTGCGGAAACGTTCCCACGAGCCCAACAAGCCTGGACTCAGTGTTCGCATCA
>JBCCUO010000912.1:0-1928 GCA_039196805.1 Planctomycetota bacterium
CGGGCCAAATCACCATGCTGACCAGCCAACTGACAACCCACAGCGGTTTTGCTGAACCGGAGCGCGTCGCGGGTTGGCCCTATCGCTATTTTCGTTCAGACAGAGCAAGCATCGCGGGAGGCAATCCCGACTGGTGGTCGACGACCGCGATCGTATGGAATCTTGGTGCGGCGGCGTTGCTGGTTGTCGCGGCCATGGTGACGATCTTTATCCGGGCGCGGAAACGCCCAGTGGGTTCAACGGCAGACGCAACGGACGGTAAGAAGCGAAAGCGTCGCGCGATAAGCATCGCCGATTTACTGGCCTTAACCTTGCTTGCTGCATTGCCGTTCGCGTTCTACCAGTGGATGCAGGCCCAGCGCCGACGCGAGGAACAGGAGCTAGCCTTTCTGCCAACCTCAAGCAGCTACGTTCGTAGCACCGAGCTTCCCGTTTGGGTTCGCGACTACATTCCCTCTGCCTGGATACCGGAGACTCTGCTTGCCGCGATGTCGCGCGTCACCGATGTCTCCCTTCAGAATCCAGACAGCGATGCCTTGAAGCATGCGCTGCAGTTACCTCATTTGAGAACGCTGCGTCTGGGGGGCGGTGACTACGACTTAAAGCTGCTACGGTCACTCCCTAACTTTGCCAGCTTGAAGCTACTGCATCTTACGGGGCGTTCGATCGACGCCGAAACGCTCGCGCTGATCGGTCAGATGAAACGACTTCGCAGTCTAGACTTGTCGCGCACCAATCTTGTTGCCGATTCCTTGAAAGCGCTGACACCCAGTCGAGGTGGCAAGATCGATGGCCTCCGTGAGCTGGCATTGGTGGATACAGGCATTCGACTGTCGGATGTCCATGAGCTACCTTTTCGGGAAACGCTCTGGTATCTCCACTTGCCACGTCCGTTGTCGGGTGAGTCGGATCGGATCGAGCTTTCCGGTCTTCCCCAACTGCAATCGCTTTGGATTCATTCCAATGATCGGCGATTGAATCCAGCGTTGGTCGAGATTGATCTTCAGCAAATCCCCAAGTTGAAGTGGCTGACTTTGGATCGATTGCAGAAAGTTCGCATCGACTTAGAGGATCTTCCCGAACTGGGCGTTATTCGAACACGAGACTTCATGTGGGGTGCTCGCGTTGGGTCGGAGGAATCGATCCCTGGTGCACTTTGGGCCGACGCGATCAAGCTGCGACGCGTGCCGAAGTTGCAGCAATTGAATGTGTACGGAACGGAGTTGAATCGAATCGACAGCCAGGAAACTCCGCGACTTCGCGACGTTGGGATTGGCGTGTTTCGACATCGGGCGACTGCCCGCGGAACGGAATCCCAGTATGATCCAGCGATTCCGAAGGAGACCATGAAGTCGCTACTCTCGTCGCTGGCGACTTCGGACGGCCCCGTCACACTGGACTTGGCTTCCGTCCCCCTTGCCGGTGTTGACTTGAATCCGCTGGTGGCGAACGAGCGACTTCAGAACCTGTTGCTGGGTTCCAGCAAGACGACGTCGAAAGAGTGGGGAAAGCTGGCCGGCAAGGCGAACTTGCGGATGATTTCCGTGGACGGCAACCAGCTTCGTGGGCGCGATGTTGGTGACCTCATCAAGACGTTCCCCAACCTGGAAGAGATCTATTTCGACGCATGGAACCTGGATCGACTACGAGTGGAAGGTCACGGGGCACTGAAGTACCTGGTCGGAACCTCTCCGGCCGTCGCCAAATTAGTTCAAGGAGACGGGGCATTGGAGTTACCGGTCTGTGATGCATTGCGGCTACATGACCTGCCCGAGCTGAGCAACCAGCTACGGCTACACGGAATGCTCAACTACCTTTCGTTAAGCAACCTTCCCAAGCTCAAGGGACTTGCGATCGTCGGTCCCGCTCCGTCACGGCTGTCAATCGAAGGGCTCAGCGGCTTGCAGTGGTTCTCCGGTGGCGGAGAG
>JBCCUO010000913.1:0-1922 GCA_039196805.1 Planctomycetota bacterium
GACGCGAATCGGTTCTTACCCCGATTCAAGAGTACCGCCGCGGTCCACGATGTTGCGGGGCAGTGGTCGGTTCCCGCAACAGATGCTGAAGGACGCGTTCGGCGCGAAAGAACGCACCAGTACTTGATTGATCAGGCGGGGCACCCCGACCAGCCGACGCGAGCCGTGTTTCGACTCCGTCAGCCGATCGAGCTGGCTGCGGGCGAGTCGTTGACCGTGACGGTCAAAGGAGCCTCCGAGGTTCCGATCCGGGTCGGACTTTCTCCGATCGCCTGGCTACGTCCCTTTGATCCGCAGGCAGCCGAGGCGCTTGCTGTCGCGTCGGGGATGGGCGATCCGAACGTTGCGGTCGCTTGGTTGCTACAACACTCCAAAGCAACCGAGGTCGAAAACGCCGTCAATGACTTGGTGAGCCGATATCAGGCTTGCCGCGATGGCCGGGCCCTGACCATGGTGTCTCGTGCGGTACAGCCCCTTGAGATGCGGGTGTTGCCGAGAGGGAATTGGCAGGACAAGACCGGGCCGATCGTTCAGCCGGCCACGCCCGAGTTCTTGGGAAGGTTTGGCGAAGGTGATCAGGAGGATGAATCGGAGTCACGGAAACGGCTGACTCGGATCGATCTGGCACATTGGTTGGTGCATCCTGACAACCCGCTGACGTCGCGAGTCGTCGTGAATCGGCTGTGGAAGCAATTCTTTGGCACCGGCCTGTCCGCCTCCGTCGACGACTTGGGCGCGCAGGGCGAGTCCCCGTCGCACCCGAAGCTACTGGATTACCTGGCATCCGAGTTGGTCGATTCGGGCTGGGACCTGCAGCATGTCATTCGTTTGATGCTCAACAGTCGAGCCTACGCCCAAGATTCGCGTGTGCGACCCGAGTTGTCGGACTCCGACCCGGACAATCGCTTGCTGGCGTTTCATCCCCCCAAACGTTTGGAGGCCGAAGCGATTCGCGACAACGCGTTGTCGATCGCCGGGCTGCTGAATCTGGAGATTGGTGGTCCACCGGTGAAGCCCTATCAACCGCCCGGATACTACGCCAACTTGCAATTTCCCAACCGCGAGTATCAGGCGTCCAGCGATCAACAGCAGTACCGTCGCGGTCTGTACATGCACTGGCAACGAACGTTTCTGCACCCGATGCTGGCCAACTTCGACGCGCCGAGTCGTGAAGACTGTGTGGCGCTACGAACGATGGCCAATACGCCGCAACAAGCGTTGACGTTGTTGAACGACCCGTCGTTCGTCGAGGCGGCCGGCCACTTCGCCTGGCTTGCTTTGACACAAGCAACTGCGTCCGGTCCGTCCAGCGACGCTGTTCGATCGAAGTCTGACCTGGAGCTAGACGATCGCGACCGGATCGCATGGATGATACGCCGAACGCTGCAGCGACCGGGGGAGGGCGATGAGTTGCAGCGACTTCAGTCGTTCTTGCAAAATCAGCGACGAAGCTTTCGCCAAAGTCCTCACTTGGTGCAAGAGCTGATTGCTGTTGGGCAAGCGGCGCGGGACTTGGATTGGAATCGGATCCCAGGAACGGGCTACGACATCACATCGGCCCAAGTGGAATGGGCGGCTTGGACAGCGATGGCGCGCGTGCTGCTGAACTTACATGAAACGATCACGCGGTATTGATTGATGAGCGACATGCGAAACCCTGAATTGATGCGCCGCAGTTTCCTGAAGGCAGGAACTTACAGCGTTGGCATGGCGGCACTGTCGAGTCTGTTGGCGCGAGAAGCGTCGGCGGTAGGACGGAGCCCCGCGACTGGATTACCACCCCACTTCCCAGACACGGCGAAGACGGTCATCCATCTTTGCATGGCAGGCGGGCCGAGTCATTTGGAAAGCCTGGACCCGAAGCCGAAGCTCCGTGAGTTGGACGGGAAGCCATTTCCGGCGTCGTTCACGGCCGGTCAACA
>JBCCUO010000914.1:0-1913 GCA_039196805.1 Planctomycetota bacterium
CCGACGCTCTCTGACGCGTCCGCACTGCTCGCTTCGCGGGGCCGCTACTTGGCCTATCAAGTGCAAGGTCGACGCTTCAATATCGGCGTCCAGTATGGATTGTTAATCGCACAATTGGCGATCGGACTGTCGGGCGACGATCGCGACCTGATCTTGACGGAGTTGGTCGAACTCTTGGCTAGTCGTGGCGCGGGGATCGCCCGATGAGTCGATTGATCGAGATCATTCAGTCTGACGATCGGCTTCGCGACACGTCACTCGAATCAGTCTGTGAATCCTGGTCGCTTGACGTGCTGCTCGGGCAGGCTGAGTCGTTGGACCAGTTTCGACGCCAAGAAGCAAACCTCTATCAGCGTGTTCGAGCACTCTTCTTCTTGTCTGCGATCTATCGCTACCACCTGCCGAAAAGGCTACCAGTGACCTCAGCGGGGAAGATCCCCCACGCAGGTTACGACCACCTGTTGAACCGGCGCTTTGCCGAATCGATTGACGCGTTCTTGGACACGCTTAGGCAAGACGGCCCCAGCGATGCGATCGCCAGTGCTTTGGCGGGCAGCTACCACGAACTGGGCTTCCAGACCTTGGCCGATCAAGTTCGCAAGAGCGTGCGAACGGTACATGGCAACCGATGGATGTTCCGCCTGGGTCACCAGCAAGACCATCCGCTACGATTTCGTCCGGAGTTGGGAACTCCCGATCCCGCCACGGGTGCCTGGCCGCTGCTTGCTGAGACCACTGCGGTGCGGATGGATTTTTCGCACAGCGCTTGGAGCGACATCTTTTTCCTGGGCATGGACTTTCCCGAGGGCGCTCGGGTGCTCAACGTCTCAGTTGACCTGGCGGTCCGCGGACGAGACCAGTCGGTACGTCCGCCGATCGAAACGTATTTGCGGGTGATTGATGAACCGGTGATTCGCCTTGCCAGTGTCGACTTGGCGGCAACTGCGACCATTCGATCGTTGCCGGAGATGTTTGACTTCGCCCGCGACTACTTGGGGCTGTTGAAGGGAGCGGTGATTGCAGCGGGCATCGTGCCGCCAGGCTTGGAAGGATGTACCGAACCCCTTTCGGGAGTGTTGACTCGACTGATCGGGCCGGGCAAAGGGTTCGAATTGGTCAGCAAGATCAACGATATTCCCAAAGGCTCTCGACTGGCCGTCTCGACCAACCTGCTGGGATCGTTGATCTCGGTATTGATGCGGGCAACGGGACAGATCCAAGCGTTGGAGGGCCCGCTTACCGAACCCGATCGCCGGATGGTGGCAGCGCGAGCGATCTTGGGCGAGTGGCTGGGCGGAAGCGGCGGCGGTTGGCAGGACTCCGGTGGTGTCTGGCCCGGAATCAAACTGATCTGCGGCACCCCGTCGACGGCCAACGATCCTGAACATGGCGTCAGTCGGGGACGCCTGATGCCTGTGCATGAAATACTGGGTGACGACCAGATCAGCGAGAGCACGCGGCGGCGGCTGCAGGATTCGTTGGTGCTGGTTCACGGTGGCATGGCTCAAAACGTCGGGCCGATTCTAGAGATGGTCACCGAACGCTACCTGCTACGCAGCGGGAAAGAGTGGCAAGCCCGCAAGCAAGCGATGGAAATCCTGGATGAAGTCGTCGAAGCGCTTCGCGAGGGGGACATTCGTCGCGTCGGTGAGGTCACCACGCGAAACTTCGAGGGCCCGCTGCAGACGATCATTCCCTGGGCGTCTAATCGATTCACGGATTCATTGATCCAGCACTGTCGCGAGCAGTACGGAGACGAATTTTGGGGCTTCTGGATGCTGGGCGGGATGGCGGGTGGCGGCATGGGATTTATCTTCGACCCCGAAGTGAAAAACCAGGCACAGGATTGGTTGGCTAACAAGATGGTGGAAGTCAAGCGATCGCTTGAAACGTCCTTGCCGTTCGCGATGGAC
>JBCCUO010000915.1:0-1911 GCA_039196805.1 Planctomycetota bacterium
ATTCGATGTCGTGATCAAGTGCCGCCGACATCTCATAGCCCTCAAGATGCTCGTGGTATTCGTCATGAAGTTCCTTGATCGCCGAGACCAAGCGTTCGGTTTGACCGTCCAACACCATGGGGTCCACGGGAAGGTAGCGATCCGCTTGGAGTGCCGAATGCGTGATGCTGCGGGCTACGTTGCGCATCTCCGGAATACCGGCCAGCGCCTGGCTGCTTCTCAACCAGGGCTGAGTCAGCTCGATTGTCCGCGCGATCCGAAACGACAACTGCAGGAACCGGTTCGTGTCGTACCGCAA
This sequence comes from Planctomycetota bacterium, assembly GCA_039196805.1. GTDB lineage: Bacteria > Planctomycetota > Planctomycetia > Pirellulales > Pirellulaceae > JBCCUO01. The sequence goes on from JBCCUO010000915.1 coordinate 299, forward strand.
ACGTGCCACCGATCTTGGACTACCATCTGCTTGCAATGCAAAGTCGTGCAGTGCCTGGGCTTTGCGTTCCATGTCCATGACGTCCGCGTCGAGTTTGGCGGCGTGACGTTCACCTCGCAAATAGGCATGGTGCATGTCATGCAGGACTCTTGAATCGTTCAGCATCGCGACCACTGCCGAGTCGATCGAACGCAGCTGCACTTTCGACAGACCGGAGTTCGCGGGCATCAAGGCTTGGTGTGGATACAGATTGGCTGAAGGCTGCACCTGCTGAGGTTGTCCGTATTGGGGGAATCCCTGCGCTGGTTGCCCGTATGTTGGCGGACCAGGGTTGGGGGAGCCGTATTGCGGTGGCTGACCGTATTGCGGCGGATGGATTTGTTGAGGGGGCTGAACGTTCGGAGGCGATGGGGTGTATCCCGGATTCGGTACTGGCTGAGGTACTGGCTGAGGTACTGGCTGAGGCTGCGGGCGAGGGATCGGTGACGGCAAGACGGGGGCGGGCTGCGGTGACGGTTTCGGTTGAATCGCGCGTTCGATCAGCCGTTGAGGGATCCCCTGATCAATCGCGCCACGCAGCAGGTTCCGAAAGCCTCTTGATTGGGCATCGGCCCCGCCGGGGGTGACCAGCGACAAAGCCAATCCGGCGATCAATAGCGATGGCATGGCTCGCTGAGATGGTGGGGTGGGCAGTTTCATGATTGCATTCCGAAGGCGGGGAGTCTTGATCGGCGTGGCGTCGGGGGCGACCGAGACGATCGGACGAGCACGTTTCTGCCAGTCGCATGGACGCACTTTCTGGCGATCCTGATGTCTTTTGCCCAGAATCAAGGCACCAGTATGCGTGGTCCCGAGCCGATCCGAATCTGAAAATCCCTGATTTTGGCCACTCCAAGGGTGTGTCGTTCCGGTCAGAGCGACCGCGACCTAGTTCCCGGGGCCGATCCGGAGCAGGAAGGCTTTCGAGTCGGGACGGACTCGAGGGACGTGAAGGTGGGGAAGCTTTGCACTGCCAGCAAGGTACAAGTCGCGAGGCCCCGCTCAGGCGGGGAGCGTTCTCGATTCAGCGCGCGGGCCATTTCCAACCGCGCTGACTGAGCAGATCCGCCCCTCGGACGACGGTTTCGCCGAGCCGCTTTTCCAGGCAGATCGATTCGCAGATCTCGTCGGACCGAAGTTCGCTCACCAGCTGGTCGCTGTGACTAACAACGATGATCTGGCTGTTTTCAGCTGCGATTCGAATCATTCGCGCAAGGGCGGGAAGCAAGTCGGGGTGCAAGCTATTTTCTGGTTCATTGAGGACCATCAGTTCTGGCGGCCTGGGCGTCAGCAGGGCCCCCACCAACAACAGGTATCGCAACGTACCGTCTGAAAGCTCCGCAGCGGTGAGCTCCCGAAGCATTCCAGGTTGATTCAACGACAGTTGCATGCCGGCGTCCGTCCAGCGAATCATGATTTCGGATCCTGGAAAGGCGTCGTCGATCACGGAACGGAGTCCCTCAGCATCGCCGATTTCTCGAATCGTTTGGATGGCCGCAGCCAAGTCATGGCCGTCGTCCGAAAGAACAGGGGTTAAAGTCCCCGCAGAGATTCGCCGTGCCGGTGCTTCCGTG
>JBCCUO010000916.1:0-1907 GCA_039196805.1 Planctomycetota bacterium
AGCGCCGATGCCACGTCATCCAGTTCATCGATGTAATCACCGAAGACTGAGTTGCGTGCCTCGACGGTCGCCGCCAAGATTCCCGATTGCGTGTCCAATGGTGAATCCGTTTCGCGGATCCGTACTTCTTGTCCGCCTTCGCCTTCATCGTACACGCTATAGACTTCTCGGTAGCTTCCGTTGCTGACCAGATAGTCCCCCCCGACAAAGACGTTAACGTTTCCGCTGGATTGTTCTTGGATGTTGATGTCGATATAGCCGGCCAGCTCTTCCAGATCTTGATAGCGTTGGTCGCGAAGTCCAGTGGCATCGCTGCCCAGTAGCCCACCGCCTTCGATTGTGGCGATCTCCGTGTTGAGCCGAGAGATACGCTCCGTCAGGCGATTGATTTGCGTCGCGATTCCCGCTAGGTCAGCATTCCAAGCTTGTTGCCGATCCAGGGCTTGCTCCCGCGTCGTACGAAGCTTGCCCGCCAAGGCCTCGCCCTGCAGGACAACGAAATCGCGAACGGACTGATCGGCGGGCTGGGTCGACAGCTCATGCAGCGCGTTGTTGAACTCGGAAAGTTGATTGTTCAGTCCATTGCCGTCCAACTCCTGAGCCAGCTCTTCCAGTTGGTTGTAAGCCTTCTCAAGGGTCTCGCCACCGGCGGCCGCCGTGTTGGCTTGAAACATTCGTTCGGCCAACGCTTTGTCAATCGCTTGGGTGATTCCAGTAACACGGACCCCATGACCTTGGATCAGGTTGCCGTTGCGAAACGCGGAGGCGGGAGTGAGGTTTATCTCTTGGCGGATGTAACCTTCGGTGTTGGCGTTGGAAATGTTGTTCCCTGCCACCTGCAAGCCAATCTGCATGGCCTGCAAGGCACCGTTGGATTGCTGAATCGTCCCAAAAAGACTCATCGTTCTTTAGCTTGTGAAGATGAATTGACGTCGCAACACGGAGACCCGTATCGGTCTATCGACATCTCCACGCGTCAAGATCATCCGAATCATCACAATCGCTACGAAACCCGCAGATCCAGGCTGGCAATCTACCGGGGCGTTCGCCCTGACGGGCGATTGGGAATTCAGGTGCCTTCACCCGCAAGAGCCCGATGAGGAGGTCGACCCAAGTCAACGACGCTACCCTCTGGCGATACCAGGCGGCTAAGATCCGATGAGCCGCCCTGTAGCTCGCTGCGGTCTCGTCGCGGGATTTGCGGCTAGAGCCATAGCGGCTCGGTCAGCGTGCCGCTATCACGCGGCCCCGGATACAATCTGAAAATTGAGGATGCAGGTGATTCACCTTCTGCGCTCGGTCACCAACTCAAACTGAGCTATCAGGCTACTAGCATCAAGTCCCATGAACAGAATCGCATTGATCGCTGTCACCATGTTGCTGTGGGCCGGTTGGGTTCATGTCGCCATCGGAAATGAGTTCCGTCTAGCAACCAGCAGCCGGCTCACGCTGGGTACCGCCAGCCGACTCTCGGCATCGCTACGATCCGGTGACGTTGACGGCGATGGCGACGCCGATGTCGTCGTCGCGAACGGCAGGCATTGGCCGCAAGCCAACATGCTTTTCCTGAATCAGGGCCGCGCGCGGTTCAACATCGCTCGTCAGTTAGGCGAGCAGCTTGAGACATCTTACGCTTGCGAGCTGGGCGATTTGGATGGTGACGGTCACCTGGACCTGGTCGTCGGCAACGATCAAGCTCCCAGCTTGGTCTGGCTGGGCGACGGCAACGGGCATTTCATTAATCACGCTCATCTAGGCACACCGACCAGTGTTCGCGGTGTGACGCTGGCGGATGTCGATGGTGACGGATCGCTTGACATCTTGCTGACCTGTCGCGGGAGTCCCAATCAGATCCATCTCAACGACGGTGAAGCCAACTTTCTCGAATCGCTGTCGTTCGGAACGCG
>JBCCUO010000917.1:0-1906 GCA_039196805.1 Planctomycetota bacterium
AAGTAAAAACACTTTGTCAGCCAGCGCTTGTTGCGTTACGGATTTCTGGATCTTCATGTGCAGATCCTACGAGACGATCAACCGGTACAGATCGACGTCACGCTGGGGAAGCGTCCCGAAGCGCCCTGATGCGTCTCTAGCAGTGAACCACCAAGGCGTCACTCTGGTTAAGGTGGCGCCCGTCGGCGGTTCCGAATGCGCTTCGAATCGATGAGTCGCGAGCGCGGGCCCCGTCGACAGACTGGAAGCCGATATCACAATGCTTAACCGGATGTCCGACCCCACCTCCCCATCGATCGAACCTCTATCAAACACGCGTTCAGGCAGCCGGTTTGCTTCGACACCCGTGATGCCTGTCATCAGTTTTCTGTTGGTGACCGCGACTGCGTTTTGGAATCCGGTCGACTTGAACTTGGACGACGACGCTGTTGGGCTAAACCGACAGGTCCTCGTCAAGTTGATCTTGGCTGCACTAGCGGGACTGGTTGGATTGTTTGGCTTCACCTGGAGTCACCGCGTTCGCCGAGCGTTGACAAGCGGCCCTGGCATGCTGCTATCCATCTTGGGCGCGGTATTCGTCGCAACGTCGCTGTTCGCCAGCGGTGAACTGGCCACTGTCAGTCGCATCGCGTCCGTCATCTATGTGACCTACCTGCTGTTCGTACCAACCGCACTGGTCAGCTTGGGACTGCGATCGTTCCTGGTTGCCACGTTGGCCGGACTCGCGCTCCACCTCGCCTTGGCGTGGTACCTGTTTCTCTTTGTTCCGTCTGTCGGTGTCTTCCTGGAGGACCTCGGGCCGCTTGCGATCATTCAGCGGATGGGTGGAACGGCTCACCCGAACGCCCTAGGCCGCCTGGCGGTTTTGGCAGGTCTGCTGAGCTTGGTCACTCTCCGTTCTCGACAGCTCGCACCATCGGACGGGAGAGGCAAAGCATTCTTGGTGACCTTGATCATGATCTCGGTCCTCACGTTGGTTCTAACCAAGAGTCGCACCGCGATGCTGGCGGGTTTCGCCGCAGCGGGGTACCTGAGGCTGGATCAGTTGAAGACACGTGCCGGCTAGATCGCACTCACGCTAGTTGCGATCGCGGCCGTCGCCGGCGGGCTGGCGTTGGAAGTGCTCTCGCAGCGAGACTCAGCACTATCGATGGCCCTTTCGCTGGGGACCAAGACGGGCGACATCAGTGAGTTAACTTCGGCAACGGGGCGGACTGAGATCTGGGCCGAGGCGATTCGGCTGATCGGTGAGCGGCCCTGGACGGGATACGGCCTGAACAGTGCCCCGCTCTTCATGGCCGACTATTCGGCTCACACACACAATCTGTTGCTGCACGTGACCTTTTCGGCCGGAGTGTTTGCGGGAATGATCGCAATCGTGTTGTTGCTCTGGAATCTCTTCCGTGGCCTCCGTTCCAACGAGCCGCTGATTCGTGTCGTTTCCGTGTTCGTGTTGATCTCGGGCGTTTTCGAGGACACGGTCCTGGAGACGTTTCCGATTTCGTCTACCATTTTGTGGCTGGTTGTGCTGATGACGCCGTCGCTTTCAGCAGCCACGCTGCGGTCATCCGCCGCCGACGCTGATTCGCTAGGACACACGGGACCAATCGGATCCTCAGTCTCTGCAGTCTATACTTAGATCCACGCCTCTCACCTCGCTTGGCGCCCCCCGCCAACCACCACGCTGGGGTCTGTGCCAGCCCGTTAGTCTTGCCTTGGAACTTTAACGAATGACCCACTGCTCGTCCGATCGCACCTGCCTGACGCTTGCCCTGATTATCGGCTTGTTCACCGGATGGATGACGGAGCCGGCGGTGGCCGATACCTCTAGCCAGAACCCGGGATTTAGCTCGACGAAGCCGGCGGATGGCCCGTCGGTGCCGGTCGAAGGTGGCTTCCTGGTGCC
>JBCCUO010000918.1:0-1906 GCA_039196805.1 Planctomycetota bacterium
CCGCTGAAAGGCATCCGGATTGCCAATCCCGCTGATCAAGGCAACCGTCTGGCCTTGAAGCAAATCGCTGGCGGTTAGATCACCCCGGCATCCCCGCAGGGACGAGGGTCGATGTTCGCTTTCGATGACCGGAGTCTCGGGTGCAATCCCTTGAACTACCGACCGAATACGATCAAGCTGCGTGCTGTCCACCTGGTCGCATCGGCTGATGACAATCAGATCCGCGCGACCAAGGCTCGAAAGTGGTTCTCGCAGCAACCCTCTTGGCAATAGGTGACCGAACCCGAAGGGACAGGTCGCATCGATCAGCACGATGTCCAAGTCTCGTCCCAGCCGTCGGTGCTGAAACCCATCGTCCATCAGGATGATTTCTGACTCCAACTCTTCGACCGCCACTCGGGCTGCCTCAACTCGGTCCGGGTCCTGAACGTGCGGCACATCGGGCAGCCGGTCATGCAGTTCCAGCGCTTCGTCATTCACTCCCGTATCAGCATCGCTTCGGTAGCCTCGGCTGACGATCGCGACTCGCAGCCCTTGCTGACGAATCTTCTGAGCCAGATAACAGACCACCGGCGTCTTCCCAGTGCCGCCAGTTGTCACGTTGCCGACACTGATCACGGGAACGCCGCAGCGGTGAACCTTGACGGTGCCCAAGTCAAAGCCTCGATTCTTCCAACGGGCCCCCAAACCGTACCCCCAACTAGCCGGCAAGAGTGCCGCGCGCAGGCAGCTGGCAAGCAGACCCGATCGCTCGCCGCTCATGATCGCCTTGGTGTGCTTCACAGGTGTGTCCACTCCTGCACCCAGCTTTCTCTTTTGCCCATTTCGCTCCTTTCGCGGTTCTTCCTGTGACCCCGAGCCCTTGACCGGCCTGATGAAACGACCAGAACCTAGCGCCGGCCCGATCCGATCAAGTCTTCTGCGTCCTCGCCTGGCTTACTGATCAGCTCATCGGTGCTTTGCGGATCGATCCTGCGACATGTTTCTGTCAATTGATCTGCCAGGTCATCCAACCAATCCTCCCAGGTTTCCACAGTCGTCTCCGTGGGCGGGATGTTGGCCATTTCGTCAAGCAACAGGATCATCCGCAAGCAATGGCGAAACAGGATGCCTTCTTCCTTCTGTAATTTTCGCGACGTCACGTACTTGTTGAAGTCGCCGCCATACTCCAACAACTCTCCGACGATCCAAACGGGGCGGATCCGAACATCGTGAACGCGGGGGAACTGATTTCGAAAGAGCCGCTGCAACTTCTCTCCGATCGACAACGGCCAAACCCGTTCCTCAAACATGACACGACCAAAACCTCGGTCGCGGACCTCCTCTTCCTCATCTTCGCCACCACCGCCAAGCTCCTCCGGGGTGGCCAACCCAAGCTGTAACAACTGCTGATCCAGCCTGGTCGTGGCCAACGTACCCGGTGGCATTTCCTCCAACGACGGCATACGTGTGAACCGGGCAACCGTCCCCGGGACTTCCAACACGCTCTCCAGTCCAGCAATTCGTTCCTGCGGATCAGCGATCGCCAATTGATCGGCCAAGTAGACACCGTACAACGGGTTCAGACTGCGAACATGCACCAGTCGCTCTAGCCGTTCCGTCGGCTGAGCCGTCTCGGGGCGATAGTCCACGACCTCGTATCCGCGAGACTCGATCAGCGCCTGCGTTTCCTCTTCCGTTGGTGTTTCCTCTTCTTTCGGCGCTTCGTCGCTTCGCATCTGGTCCAACAAATCGCCGAACAGACCACCTGTCTTCGATTCCGGCGGCCCCGACTGGGCCTGCCCAGCCGCACTCGCCGTCTTGGCGGCCTGGGGAGTCGGCGGACTGGCGGGTTTCGGTTTGGGGTCCAGTTCGATGTAGCCGGCCGTCCAAAGCGTGATCAACATCCGGTTGAGATCGTTTTGCG
>JBCCUO010000919.1:0-1895 GCA_039196805.1 Planctomycetota bacterium
ACGCGACCAAGGGTCCGGCGGCCAAGTCTGACGGTTCCCGAATCGGTGCAATTGGCCCAACGCGGACAGCCGCTATTGGTGCCGATCGAAATCAATCCTGACCGAGCGCTGCCTACGCCCGTCCAACTCACCGTGCGCGTCGCGGATTCGCGAGTGAAGCCGGTGTGGCGAGTCCCTTCCAACGGCCGGCTGCGAGAGGGAGTCTTACGTATCGACATCCCCAAGGAAGGGAGGCAAACGGTTGAGCTGGAGGTTTCAGCGGCCGAGTTCCAAACCGACGATCGACCTCGCCCCGTGATTCAAGTGGATGTGCAGTGCGCGGACGTGGCGGCGATCGAAGGCAGCCGCGCGGTACGGATCGGACTGCCGCGTGAGGACATCATCCGATTGGTCGCCAGCCCCGTCGGCAACTTGGGATTCAGCCAGCCGATCGAGAGTGGACGTGTCTTCGATTCGGGGTTGGTCTTGAAGACCTTGGCCTCGCGCGCGACTCCCTTTGAATTGTCGCTGAAGAACGAGTCAGGCCGTCCCCGGGCCGCGCGGCTCTGGCTGATCCGGCTCGAGAATCCCTTTCGAGACTTCCAAGCCTATTGGCCTGGACTTCAGATTCCGGATCTGGAATTGGTCGGTCGCAACTTGCGTGATGTTCGCGGTCGTGTTCGTGCCGGCACGTTGGGACGACTGGGGTTGAAAGGGCCCATCGAGATGTCCTTGCCGGCCACCGGGCAGCTTCAGCCGATTCGATGGTCGAAACCTCCGGCGGACGGCGAGGCAGCCGAACCAGCGCCCACCGCGACGACCGACGCCAAACCGCTGGACGTGTCGCATGGCATGGCAGTCGTCATGCGATTGTTGGACGCGTCCGGAAACGAAATGCCGGAAGAAGACCGTATCTTGTGGATCATTCCCCAGCCGCGGTTTCCGATTGAATACGTTCAGCCATCGGTGGTCTACCAAGATTCAACGGTTCGTTTGACAGCCGAGCTGCTCAGCGACATCGATCACGATTTGCGGCCTGACCGCATTCCTGAGCTGGACACCCAAAAGGTCAGCCTGGTGTGGCATGAAGATGACCAGTGGAGGTCCCATGAGCCCAACATCGCGAGAACACCGCGTCAGCTGACAAGCACATTGGGCTACGGTGACAATGGCGCGCCGTTGGTGGTCCCCGTCGTGACCAGTCGCGGCAAGACAGCCGTAAGACTGGATGTGGACGGCTGGCCAAGAGCGATCCACTTCGTCGTCGATCACGATAATGAACGCCCCGGTCAGTTGGCGACGCAGATCAACGCGGTCTCGTTTCGCTCCGTCCAGATCCTCTATCCCGATCGCGGCAGTGACGCGGCGGCTGCACCCGCGCGGTCGAGTACGCCCAACCAGTTCTTCTTTCCTGATTCCGTTGCTTTCCGTGGACCCGGGCAATGGCTGCAGACGGCATTGGCGGCCGACTTGAACGACACGCTGCTTCAACCTCAACGTTTTGCCAATTTGCAGTCGCGCGGCGAGGTGCGAGTGCGCGTCAATGGTCAGCATTTGCAGCGGTTCTTGGGCAGCCGCCAAGTCACCACATCGGCTTCTGCCATCGCGGATGACGGATCATTCGTACTGACCAGCCGCGTGACCGACTTGCAGATGCAGTGGGAGGAAGGACAGCGCGAAGACGAACGGCTTGAGTTCGAGGCGGAGCTGTTGGTCGGCAATGAGATTGAATCCAGCGATGAACTGGCCGTCGTGTTGGACGCGACGCCCCCTGAAGTCGAGTTTGTGGAGATCGTCGGCGGGCGTCAGCACACGAGCGACGACCATGTCAAAGTGAGCTATCGCTGCGTTGATCGCGCCCTGCAGGGACAGGGTGGTGCGTCGGGAATCCAGCGGGTGTCGTTCGGAATCGCGAC
>JBCCUO010000920.1:0-1886 GCA_039196805.1 Planctomycetota bacterium
CGCTCTTGTTACCACACGGCCGCGGCTGTCCACGATGCCGGCTGGCAGATGATGCAGACAGGACGTCAATTCACCGGTGGACTCAACTACCCACACGCCGGCGCGGTGCTGCAGTACTTGCGTGGACGACGCAGCGATCTGCCGTCACACGTCGTGCTTCCGGAAACGATGGGGCGTGGTGGTGGCAACCTGCCCAACGGCCAAGCGGGTGGGTTTTTGGGCAAGGCTTATGACCCGTTCGCGTTGATGGCTGATCCGAGCCAAGCCGATTTCAAGGTGCCCGACTTGCTGCCTCCATCGACACTGGGTGACGTGCGCATCGACCGCAGGCGTCGCATGCGCAGCGCCATCGAAGGTCGCATGTCGCATCTGGAAGCGACCGAGTCGGCAAAGATGTTGGACAAGAACTTTGAGGCCGCTTATCGCCTGATGAGCAGCCCACAGGCTCGCCAGGCTTTCGAGCTTTCGCAAGAGCCGGACTCGGTTCGTGAGCGGTATGGCATGAACCGATTCGGCCAGTGCTGCCTGTTGGCTCGTCGACTGGTCGAATCCGGCGTCCGCTTCGTCACGATCAATACTTTCCTGACGGTTTTCAACGAGGTCACTTGGGACATCCACGGCAGCAAACCATTCACGACCATCGAAGGCATGAAGAACATCGTCGCGCCGATGTACGACCAAGGCTATTCGGCCCTGATCATGGACTTAGCGGACCGAGGTTTGTTGGACGACACCATGGTCTGTGGGTTAGCGGAGTTTGGGCGAACTCCCAAAGTCAATCCCGCTGGCGGACGCGATCACTGGCCCCAATGCTTCAGTTGCACATTCGCCGGCGGCGGCGTGCAAGGGGGACGCGCTATCGGTGCCAGCGATCCGATCGGAGCCGTGCCGGCCGACCGCCCGACAGCGCCAGGCGAACTGATCGCCACGATCTTCAAGTCACTGGGGCTGGATCTGCACACCGAACTACCTGGCCCCGGCGGAAGACCTTTCCCACTGGTTGATTTCGGCGTCCGCGAGATCAAAGAACTGTTCGTCTAAGTGGCTGCTTTCCAACACCTTCGCGCCAGGACGTCGTGCAGTATTGGTTCAACCTCCCTCCGGAGGAGTCGCGAAACGAGCCTAAGCGAGTTCACGCGGGGAGGGCGCCGTAAGTTTGTCGTATACCGAGACAGCCGTGATCCCTCCCCGAAGACTCGTTCCTCGCCTTCGTCCCTCCCAGAGAGAGGGTGATATAGGAAAGTCCACTGCATTGATGAATTCAAGAACTGCACGACCTCCCAGCGGACGCTGAAGGTCACACCTGACAACAAAGCAATCCAACGATCCCCTCCATCCAGCCATTTGCACGTTTACATGATGCTTCGGTCCCGCCTTTTGCTCCTCTTACTCACTGTTGGCCTGGTCGCACCGGTCGTTGCTTCCGCTGAGCAAACTTTGACTCGTGGCGAGCTTCAACTGCTGCCGCGAACGTTCACGCTATCCGGTCCCGTGGCCAGGCAGCGGCTCTCTCTGGTTGGGCGCGTTGATGCTGGAGAAGCGGATGGGCAGGTGGGGCCGATCGTTGACCGCCAGACCTACACTCTTCGCTCGAGTGACCCAAGTGTGGTTCGAATCGATGGATCTCATGCCGTTGTGGTCGGCGATGGCAAGGCCCAGATCATTGCCGAGTCCAAGGCAGGCGTTCAATCGACCGCAGACGTCATGGTCGAAGACGCGTCGGCGCGGCATCGCTGGTCATTCCGAAATGACGTCCAGTCGGTTCTGGCAAGGCAGGGATGCAACATGGGAGCTTGTCACGGCGCGCTGGCCGGAAAGGGTGGGTTTCGTCTCTCGCTGCGAGGCTACGACTGCGAAGCCGATTTCTTCACCATCACGCGGCAGGC
>JBCCUO010000921.1:0-1879 GCA_039196805.1 Planctomycetota bacterium
CGGTCCCTCTGATCTATTTGGACTTGGATCGATCGTTTGGGGGCGCCTTGGATCACGCTGAGACCCGACTACGTTACTACCATCAAGTGTTGGAGTCGGCGATCGAGTCGGCATGCCAAGAGGGCCGGACCAAGAAGGCAAAGCACAGCTTGTGCAGTTAGCGACGATCCTGAGCCTAGGCTGTGAATTTCATGTCCGAGTTGGATTTCCAGGCCTACGATGTGCCGCGTCAAGACGGCGCATCGCTGATCGTGCCGCCTCTATCGACTGCAGCCAACTGCCTGAACCGCAACACGAGTGCGGCCAATCGTACGGGCGCCACTGAAGACTGGCTGAGCGAGTTTCGTGTTGCGGCCCGAACTCAGACGATACGGGATGCACTGAGTTACACCGGCAGCTATCGAAGCACGGTTTGGGCGGATCCTCTGAAGTCTGCCCCCGTCGTGATGGCCGGGCACCAGCCAACGCTCTTTCACCCAGGCGTCTGGCTGAAGAACTTTGCGCTGGACCGCCTGGGAACAATAAATGGCTGGCTGCCAATCAATCTGGTGGTCGACAATGACGTTGGTGCCGGTTCCTCCATCCGCGTTCCCCATCAAGACCCAACTTCCGGCTTGGTCTCGGCGGTTTCCGTCCCGTACGATGATGCGGGGGGCGGGTTGCCTTACGAACAAACCAGGATTGTCAATCGCGAGCTCTTCGAGTCCTTTGACCAGCGAGTGGTCGAGACGCTGGGCAACTTGGTCAGCCAGCCGACAGTGAATCATCTGTGGCCGCATGCCAAGGAAGCGATCAGCCGATGCGGTTTCGCGGGTTGCGCCTTCGCTCAGGCTCGACACGTCCTGGAAGCCGAACTGGGGCTTCATACGTTGGAGGTGCCCCTGAGTGTGGTGGCCAAAGGAGAGGGATTTGCCCGATTCGCCCATCGGATCCTCAGTCAGTTGGACCGTTTCCAAGCGTGCTACAACGAATCGACTCAGTTGTACCGTCGGCTTCATGGGATTCGCAGTGCGGCTCATCCCGTGCCGAACCTTGGGCGTGAAGGCCAATGGCTTGAGGCTCCTCTTTGGATGTACAGCGATGCGGCGCCGGAGCGGCGGGCTGCTTGGGTGCGAATCGAGGGAAACTGGTTGCACCTGAGCAACCGACGGGGATTGGAATTGCGGTTGCCTCACGATGACCCGATGGCGGCGACCGAGATTTGGCGGCATCAGAGTGGCGATTCACTAAAGACTCGCCCTCGGGCGTTGCTGACCACGATGTACTCACGACTGGTGCTGAGTGACCTTTTTCTGCATGGGATTGGCGGAGGAAAATACGACCAACTCAGCAACGTGATCATGCGGCGGTTCTTTCGGGTGCAACCACCTCAGTTCATGGTGATGTCGGCGACGGTCCAGCTAGAGGCAACTTCCGAGCGATCTGTCGAGCCATCTGTCGCTCGAATCAAGCATGTGTTGCGCGACACGCAGTTCCACCCGGAGGTCCTGGCGGAAGCGGACACGCAAGAAAACAGCGTCCTGATTAGGAGGAAGCAAGCGTTGCTGACCGACGTTCCCGAAAATGGGAAGAAGGCCTGGCACGATGAATTGACGTCGATCAACCTCCGGTTGTCCGATTCGCTTTCCAAGACTCGACGTCAGCTGCAGCAAGACTTGGCCGCTGCCAAACGCCGGGAGGCTTCGACAACCTATCTCAATAGCCGAGAGCACTCGTTCTGCATCCATCCGCTGCACCCGATGGTGCAGTCGCTGAAGTCACACCTCTGACAAGGGCTCTCGCCAAACGCGTTGACGTCGGGGTTGGTGGCTATCGAATTACCCGACAGGCCGGCGACATGCGGCTGATGAGGTCAGCCATCGGACGTCGGCCGCAGTGC
>JBCCUO010000922.1:0-1877 GCA_039196805.1 Planctomycetota bacterium
ACGTGTTCGATGTCGATGGCGTTGGAAGCTTGTATTCGATCCGTTACGCGACTTGAAGCGTTTGCTGGGATCTGACCTTCGACATTGGCGACGGGCGATTCCCACGATGTTTCGGGGCCCACGGAAACGAACTGCTGGGCCAACGCGACTGCCGCCTCGGCGTCAATGGCGCCGAATCCGTATCGGTGGTTGATGTCGTGCCCAGCACCATTGATGGTCCAGTCACTGTCATCTGGATCGGTCACCGCTGCCGACTCAACAAGGATGTGCTGAACGTCACGGGCGGTCAGCAGTGGATTGGCCTCCAGCATCAGCGCGATCACACCCGAAACCAGCGGTGTCGCGGAGGACGTTCCGCCAAAGTCCGACGTGTAGTCGCCGAAAGCGTAGCCATCATTTCCGGTCAGGTCGGTGGTTGTGATGCCCGAGACGTCACCGCTGCTGTGCGCCACCACCAGCAGATTCGCGCCCGGTTCGCTGTACCACGACTGGAACCCCAGATCGTCGATTGCGCCAACAGCGATCGTGTGACGGCTGTTCGCAAATCGGTCGTAGTTGGAGTTGTCCTGTGCCACTTGCCCATTGCCGCCCGCCCAGACATAGATCGAACCCAGGCCTCCGCGTCCCTGTGTGGCGCCCTGTTCGATGGCCGCCAATGCCAACGGTCCCGCTTGTCCAGGTGGTGTCAACGTGCCGTCATCGGCAGGACCCCAGCTGTTGCTGTAGATGTCAATGGATTGAAAGTTGTGCGCGAGCGCGTCGGCATCAATGGCGTCGGTCGTCGGCCCTGCGATCAAACGGAGCGCGGCAAACCCGGCATCAGGGGATGCACCGGAGACACCGTTTTGGTTATCGGCAACCGCTGCGGCGACTCCCGCGACCGCTGTTCCGTGATCGTCCGGAAACTCCGAATTCACATCGGGCGCTGGATCGTTGTCGTCATCATTGAAGTCGTACGAATCCGCGGCAACGTAGTTGGCTTGCAGATCAGGGTGGGAATACTCAACGCCGTCATCGACGATAGCAATCACGACACCACTGCCGGTGAACTGGTCCCAAACGTCGACGATGTTGGCGTCGACACCCGATGCACCACCACTCTGTCCCGTGTTTCGCAAATGCCACTGATCCGCAAAGAGCGGATCGTTGGGGATGGCCCGCGTGACGTGTTGCCGGGCAACCAGCGGGTAGAGCAGATCGATGGAATCGGCCAGGTCGCCGATCTGGCTCAGTGCCCGCGACTCGTCGGTCGGTACGACCATCGAGACGAAGTAGGCGTTGCTCAGGTAGGGGGCCGCTTGCAGCGATGTGATTAAGCTGGGCCCATAAACGGAATTCCCTTCGCCAGAAGTCGCGTAGATCGCATCTAGTCCGTAGCGGTCGACATCGCCGGCGCCGTCGGACAACTGAATCAGCCACTCGTGAGTCGATGCGTCCGTTGGTTCGCTTGCTGGGTGATCGGAATGCAGCTTGGATGGTATGGAGTCAGCGGAGGCCGTTTCATTGTCCCGGATGTCTTCGTGAGAGGGGCCCGATTGCTGCTGAAGTGGAGTGTCGTAGGCGGCAACGACGGAATCAAGAGAGGCAAGCGACGCTTCGACTTCCGCCTCGTACTGACACAGATCTCCCGCCAAGAGAAGGCGTCTTTCGAGTGACTGGCAGCGCAGGCGGCGTGACGTCGGTTTCTTTCGACGAGGGAGTACAGTGCGTTTGAGCATGTATTGGCAAACCGTGCGGAAGAGGTCCAACCGTGGACGGATGGGAAAAGCGAAGCCAGGGCTTCGGGCGTGATTTCGGGCTCCGCCGATATCACTGACGCGATGCATAGAATAGCGGAAGTTTGATGATTTTGCCGGTTCGTTCGGTTGATTCTCTAG
>JBCCUO010000923.1:0-1873 GCA_039196805.1 Planctomycetota bacterium
ATTCCACCGACGATCCGCGAGAAGCTGCGGGCCCACCTGGCGGAGTGAGCTCGAGTCTCCTTGGAGTGAGCATGGCTTGCCGACGCTTTGGATTTCGACTGCTTTCGGAGTGCGATTGCTCGCTATCGCTTTGGATTCGCTGACGACGTTGTCGACCTCGGTGCGTTGAAGCGTCAGCGCGAGATCCAGATCGAGAGAGATCAGAAGCGGCGGCAAGCGACCACTATCCAAAGTGAAAGCGGTCGAAAGCGGCCGGACTCTGGGGCGAACGGGACCACTCAAAAACCTTTCCGTGGGTTGTTGCGTAGGCATCGCATTGCCCAAGGTGTCGCTCCAGCGTCAGCCTGACGGGCGTCCATCGTCTGACTGACCTGTTCTCGGATTTCTGCTTTCATGCTTGCCAGTGTCATCCAGTCGGCTGCTCCGGCCGGTTTTCCCGCGATCGAATTCTCCCTGGCTCAGACGCTGCAGAGTCCGGTTGCACTTGTCTTCGGTCAGGTCTCTCGGTGGTTGCCGGTTTGGCTGACGCCGCTGTGGGTATTGGCAATCGGCCTGGTGGCTGGATTGGTAGTCACCGTTGGTTTTTATGCCATCCTCGCCTTGCTGTCGTTTGTTCCCGGCCTGGGCAACTTGGCTGATTCGCCACGCCGTGGCGTGATCGCTTCGTTACTGGTCGGTGGTGGAATTGCCGCCGCGTTGTGTGCGAACTACATCCCGTTGGCCCCGGATTATTCCGGATCGCTCTACATTCCACTGATCACCGTCGGTCTGATTTGCGGTTTTGGATTGGTGTACGGCGTCTGGTCTCGAACTCGACGTGAGTGGCTGGACATCGTCGGTGAAGGTGTCATCCCCTACCTGCTGTGGACGTTGGGGTTGTTTGCCGCCTTTGGTTTGGTGGGCAGTGTTTTTGTTGACAACCCGCAAGAGATCCTGGATTCGGTTCAGTCGGTCAACGTCTTCAGCAATGGGGTCGAGACGACTTCAGTGCGGGTGCCAGGAAGCGTGGTCGACAACCCGGACGATGCGACCTTCCATGCTGCCAACCTAGATTACGACTTGCGAAGCATCTCCGAGCTAAGCATCACGACCGACAAAACGGTGATCTTGGCCGACTCGGACAAACTGTCCGAATTCCGGCGCACGCCAACACGTCTGAACGCGGACGAGTCGCTGTCATATCGTTATGCCGACCGTGAAGACCCGCCCGTTCCAGCTGACTCCAGCAGGTTGCACATCCAGAATCGCGAGATCGATGATGCGGTCGTAACCTTCACGTTCACGACAGCACCACGCGTGCCCGAAGCCGCTTCGATCGTCTGGACAGCGGTGATGTTTTTTCTGTTGATCACCGGATTGATGGCATTCCGCCAAGCCGCACCGCGCGTTTGGGCGATGGCGCTGTCGACCGCCAAGAACGAGATGGCCCAGCCACTCTATGTGTTGCTGTTGGGAATTGGCTTGTTTGGCGTATTGGTGTTTGCCGTGTACCCCTTCAACACGCTAGGTGACGACATCCGCTTGCTGAAGGACAGCGGTGTGACGCTGATCATGGTGCTGGGCATGCTTCAAGCGGTTTGGAGTGCCGGGACGTCGGTCAGTGAAGAGATTGATGGCCGCACCGCGTTGACAGTGCTCAGCAAGCCCGTGAGTCGACGTTCGTTTCTATTGGGTAAGTACGCCGGCATCATGCTGGCCGTCCTGGTGCTGTTTGTCATCATCGGGGCGGTGCTTCTGGTTCTGATTGGCTACAAACCGATTTACGACGCGCGAGAAACGAGTCGCGCCGCGACGACATGGCAGGAAGGTCATGAGGAAGTCATGACGACCATTCCTGTGCTGGGGCTCTACTTCATGGAGACGATGGCGATCG
>JBCCUO010000924.1:0-1872 GCA_039196805.1 Planctomycetota bacterium
CGCCTTGATGCGATTCCAAGAGTCCCCATCGCGCCAAAAGGCGTGCTCTGGCAGCGCGGCGAAGATCGTTCGGCGGAAGTTCGGTCAGCATATGGAGGCCACGTTGGTAGCCAGCGATTGCTTCGGTCGTCAAACCCTGCTCTGCAAGTAGCACGGACAGATCGCTTAGGCATTCAGCGAGCGACTCGACGACCCTCTCTCGCTCCAACGCTTCCGCTGGTTCGTCCAGCAATGAGTCGTAGATCTCAATCGCCGTGCGATAAGCTCGGACGGCACGGTGATCGTCACCAATTTCTGCGATCACTGCCGCAGCGCGCTGATGCGTGCCGCCTAGCTCGAAGGCCAGACCGGGATCATTCTTGGCGTCCGCCGCGAAACGCTCATAGTATGCCATCAGCTCCTGGATCAGCTCGTTCCCAAGATCTCCCGCACCAGCGATCGAACGCATCCGCTCGGCAATGGACAATCCGAATTGATCCAATACTTTGCGAGTCTCACGGAACTGCTCACGCGACTCGGCGGCATTGACCTCGGCTTCCTGAAGGGCGATAGCCAGTTGTTTCCGTTGTTGAAAGAACACCGCCGTCACGACCCATGAACCAAGCGTCACGACCATCGCCAACGCAAAGGTCGCTGCGACAGCGCCACGGTGACGTTTGGCCCATCGCGTAGCAAAGTCAACGAGCGATTGCCGACGGGCCAATACCGGCCGCCCACTCAGACAACGTCCCAAATCGGCGGCAAAGTCCGCAGCCGTTTCGTATCGCTGATCAACGTCTAACGCCGTCGCCTTCAGGAGCACTGTCTCGAGGTCGCGACTGGCACCGGGGTTCGTCACGCGGATTCGCTCCGGCCGATTCATGTCTCCATTTCGGACCGAATCGACGAGGCTTCGCACGGGCACCGCGGGCATCCCAGATAGCAGCTCGTGCAGGGTCAGCCCGAGAGAATAGATATCGGTTCGATGATCGACCAACAAGGAACCTCCCTTCGCTTGCTCCGGGCTCATGTAGCGAAGCGTGCCAATGACCTCCCCGCTACAGGTCAGCGACTCCCGTGCCAACTGGTCGTCCTTGCGAATCCAGCGGGCCAGCCCAAAGTCGGTCACCCAACACTTCTCGGCGACATCCACGATCAGATTCGATGGTTTGATGTCTCGGTGGACCACACCTCGTTCATGTGCATGATGCAGAGCGTCGGCAGCATCCCGAATCAGGCGAAGTGACGCATCAATCCAACGTTGCGACTGAAACGACTCCGGTTCGCAGTGAAGCTGTTCGGCGATCCGCTGCTGCAGCGTCAGACCGTCGATCAGAGGCATGCAGTAGTAGTAAATGCCCGCCTCGCAGCCAAAGGCGTAGATCGGCACGACGTTTGGATGCTCCAATCCAGCCGCCGCCTGGGCTTCGACCATGAAGCGGTTGATTCGGCTCTGATCATCGCCTACCGATCGGGGCAACACCTTGAGGGCAACCTGACGCCCAAGCGACTTCTGCCATGCCTGATAGACGATCCCCATTCCCCCCCGGCCAATCTCGGGTCCGATTCTGTAGTCGCCTAGGTCGCGACCACTCAGAGACGGCAAGGTCCAAGCAGTCCAGTTGCCGCCCGTCGCTGTGAAGTCACTGTTCGTTCGACCACGAAGTCGATCGATCGCCTGGACACTTTCCATCAGCTCGGGCAACTGCTCGCCGATTCCATCAACATGTATCGTCCGTTGAAGCTCTTGTTCAATGAACGCTTGCTCTTCAAAGCCAGGATCACCACGTTGTTCCAGATATCGATCCATGATGGACAGCAGACATTCATCCAGTGGATTCATCACTGCGGACCGGCCCGAAATCGCCGTGTTTGCGGACAAGGATTCGCTCA
>JBCCUO010000925.1:0-1870 GCA_039196805.1 Planctomycetota bacterium
CC
The DNA here is from genome assembly GCA_039196805.1 of Planctomycetota bacterium. Taxonomy (GTDB): domain Bacteria; phylum Planctomycetota; class Planctomycetia; order Pirellulales; family Pirellulaceae; genus JBCCUO01. The sequence goes on from JBCCUO010000925.1 coordinate 3, forward strand.
GGTACTCGTACTCCTACTCGGATCCGCATTGCGATTAGCCAACCGGTTTTGACGCCGACCGACTTGGCATCGAGTATGGAGCTGGATCAGACGCGTCAAGCGACAAGCGAGTACGAGTATGACCGCGCGGACGAGCTTGAACTGGTTGATGACAAGGCAACGCTTCGTTCTTGTCGATGCCGGCAACATCCGAACACGGGGCGTGGGATCGGATGGTTGGTCACGCGATTCAAATGGCGCTGTCGATGGATTGCTCAATCGCTAAGGTATAGCCCTGCAATGGCTTGCTGACTCCACGTTTTCCGCGGCCCCGTCCTTGAGCGAAGTTTCCGCGCCGACCGTCTATCAACACACACTCCGCAGACTGGCTGACCTGCCGCGAATGGTCGACCAGTCGGTGGATCTGGGTGCGCGGCTGCGCGAATCGAACGCGGATGAAACGATTGCGTTCTCTGGTGTTTGGGGCGGCATTCGATCTCTGTTGGCGGCCACGCTGGCCCGCCACGTATCGCACATCTTGATGTTGCTTCCTGAAGCTGCCGATGCCGACTTGGTGGCAGGTGACGCCAGGACGTTCGGATTGACCGAGTCCTACGCCTTGCCACTCTCTGCAAGTGATGGGAGGGGCACGTCCGTCCGAGACTTGGATTTCGCCGAGCGACTGCAAGTCTTGCAGCGGCTCCGGCATCGTGACGAAGAGACCAGCCCCCCAGTGCTACTGACCGCCTACATTGGTGGTGCCATGCAGATGGTGCCCACGCCAAGCCAGCTTCAACGGAGCACGCGCGAACTGAAAGTGGGACAGGTCGTGCCACCGGAGGACGTTCGCAAATGGCTGGCAGAAAGTGGCTTTGCCTCCACGACCGCGGTGCAGTTTCCGGGCGAATTTGCCGCTCGGGGGGGACTGCTGGATATTTACTCCCCCGACCAGCCCAAACCGCTGCGAATCGAATGGTTCGACGATGAAATCGAATCGATCCGGCAATTTGATCTCTCGACTCAGCGCAGCGATTGTTCGTTGCCCGACGTTAGCTTGGCAGCGATCGGTTCGACCGGACAACCAAGCATGGTCGCTGATTCCGATTCAATTCCACCAAGCGAGTCAGAATTGGAACTTGGTTCGATCGCCGAGTACTTGCCTCCCGATGCTCTGGTTGTATTGGTCGATCCGCAAGAGACCCAAAAGTCTGCCGAAAAGCTCTATGCCAGGCTGGCGGACACGACACAGTTCAATCGGTTCGAAGAACTGCTCGGCAGTTTCTCGACGCATCAAGTGGTCACGGCTACGACGCTGTCCGAAGCGGGGGCGGATCAAGCGATCGATTTGAAGACGAGCACGGCCGATAGTTTCGCCACATCGCTGGACGAAACTCGCCAGAAGGTTGATACCGTCGCCGCTGAGCACGAGGTCTTGGTGGTAGGCGATACGGCGGCGGACGGTGAGCGGTTGACGGAGTTGCTCCGTGACACGGACGCGGCCCGCTCTGGACGGCTTCACATGACGGTGGCCGACTTGAGTGGCGGCTTCCGGCTCCGTGATCTTGGCGTCTTGGTGTTGACCGGTGCGGAGCTGTTTCATCGCAGCAGCGTGCGGCGACGGACAACCCGTACGCGGGGCAAGCCGATCAATAGTGCGCTGCAATTGGAACCGGGGGACTTGGTCGTGCACCTTTCGCATGGTGTCGGCCTTTACCGCGGGATCCAGCACATTGACAAGAACGGGCAACACCTTGAGCACTTGACGCTGGAGTTCGATGGTGGGACCAAGGTCCATGTCCCAGCGTCACGGATCGGCCTGATCCAGCGATACGTTGGCGGTACGAAGTCGCAACCCAAGCTGGCCAAGATTGGCGGCCAGGCTTGGGCCA
>JBCCUO010000926.1:0-1868 GCA_039196805.1 Planctomycetota bacterium
CGTCAGAATCCATCAGACGAACCAACTTCGACGGCAACTCGGGATGTCGCTGCGCCGCCAGGCCACGGATCGCTTCGGCGCGCTGCGAGACCGTGGCGCTGGAATCGCCGATGCGGGCCAGCATCGCTTGGGCAATCTGGCGATCACCAAACTGCTGTGAGAGCTGCCCAGCCAATTCAACCGCATCTGGCACACGGCTGGTGATGGCTTTGACTGCTTGCTGCCAACCGATTGGCGCCTCAACGTCAAACCTTCCTTCCAGGCTATCGCGTAGTCCCAGCATCAACTGAACGGCTTTGTGCGGCGAAACCTTTGCATCGCGAACGACCGACTCGCGGTAGGTTTCCTGCTGGTTAGCCGCGTCGGTGATCGTATGCGTCACGCGATCAAGCTGGTCGTCGTCGGCAAGCCGGCGAGCGATGTGACGGGTTACCATCGGAATCTGAGACGCGAGCGCCAACTCGACACACTGATCGGAATACTTGGTCACCAATGGTTCGAGTCCAAACCAGATCATCTTGGGCAGATTGTGGTCGACCGCGTCGACCCCGTTGGCGGCCAGTTCGCGAAGAACCGGCAATCGCTTAGCCTCGGGGATTCGCTGGACGGCCGCGGCCACGTAGAGACGCACCACCGGGGACGGATCCGCGCCCGCCATTGCCGTCATTTGCTCCAAGGCCCGTTGGGGCGGATCGAAATCTTCGCAGAGCAGCTGAATGGCCCAGCCTCGCACGTACGGCGCTGGATCCGACAAGGCTTCCTGCAACCGTTCGGTCGTTAGCTGCCCGATCAAGTGCAATGACCACATCGCTCGTAGTCGAAGAGAATTTGCCCCGACGGCGTTGAGCTGCTGATTCAATTCCGCGACAGCGAGGGGATTGATGGCTCGCTCCGTCGCCCTGGACTGCAAGATGACGCGGGCTCGACGGGCGTGCCAGGAAGATTCCGATGTTTGCAGTTGTACCAACTCGCTGTCGCTCAGTTGGTTCAAGTCACCAGAACGCCCGGCAAAGTCGGTTGCAGCGGACTGCTTGGGACTGATTCGGAAGATTCGTCCGGTCTCTTTGTTCAGTACATCGGCACCGCAGATATCAGCGTCATGCCAATCCAGAACATAAACATTGCCTTCCGGACCGATCTCGACGCTGAATCCAACCCACTGCGCATTGTTTGCTTTGAGGAAATCGTCGCCATGAACGCCGACAAACCCCGATCCCTTGGGCTTCAGAATGTCAGTCAACACTGCATGTTCATGGATGTTGGCCATGAAGATGCGGTTCCGGTACTTCTTGGGGAACGCATCTGAAAGGTAAACGCGAGCGCCGCCGTGAGCCGATCGGTGTCGGTGATCGGCGATGGTCTTGATGTCGTCGTAGACGTGCGGATTGAAATGAGTACCACCTTGCCGGTGATAGATGCCGCCGGGGATCACGTGCCACAGGTGAGGAATCACACAGGCGGTGATAAAGAGCTGTCCATTGGCGTCGTAGTCGATTCCCCACGGGTTGCTGAACCCGTGAGCAACCACTTCGAATCGCTCCTTGGTGGGATGATAGCGCCACACACCGCCATTGATCTCAGTGGTCGCGCCGTCGAAAGCAATCTTGTCCGGATAGGGCTCGCCGCCGCGAAACACCTTGCCACTACCGGCTGGTTTCCCCACGGTCGATGGCGTTGCATATCCCTGCAGACCGTACAACCAACCGTCAGGCCCCCAATGCAGGCTATTGAGCGTCTCGTGGCGGTCGCGAATGCCCCAGCCCGTCAGCCGCACCTCGATCGCATCGCGATCGGCTTGGTCATCCGAATCACGATCGGGCAAGAACATCAAGTTCGGCGGGGCTCCCAACCACAGTCCGCCGAATCCA
>JBCCUO010000927.1:0-1867 GCA_039196805.1 Planctomycetota bacterium
CGGAAACTCACCGGCTAGTAGGTAGGCATCCGATCCAGCTAGCCACAATACCAGCAGGAAGCCTGGTCGAATGAAAAGGGACGCGTTCACAGGCAACACTCAAAATGTGTACAAGACAGTTCAGACCAGAGCGTCAATCGAAGAAAAGGATTGGAGGCGTGACATCCTTGCTCAAAGAACCGGTCCGATTCTGTGGAAGCGTGTCACGACAAAACTGTTTCTCGCGTTTCTCGCATCGATCAACGGGCCCAACTTGGTGTCCACACCCGGTGATTTGATCCAGTTCTGTACCACGATCAGCTGCAGGGCACTCGGTCACGGTTCCGAACGAAAACCGGACGCTAGCGAGTTTCCGCAAATGCGAGTTTCCGCTGATGAAAGGGCCGCAATCGGACGCCAGCGCGTTTCGGCCGATGAAAGAGCGAGAACCGGTTGCCCTGTCGGTCAACCGGAGGTGGCACCGGTCAAATCAGACTCGACACGCGAAACGTGCCAAGCCTTCAGGTAACGATCGATGACACAGGCAAGTTGCTTCGCCAATCGTTCACGATGGATTGCTGTGTCACGATAACCAACGCGAGGACACTCCAGTTGAATTCCGATGATGGACGGATTCGCGGTGCCGACGTGACGTAGCAAGGTGTACCCGCCCGAGTAGTAAGGACGTCCCGCCGACGTTGGTGACGCCGGACTGGGGACGGCGTTGAGGCCCACATCTTGCATTAGCTTTCCGAGACTATGGGGGCCAACCAGTGCGGACCGTAGGGTTTGCGGGTCCGGTCCAAGGGCGAACAGAGTCGATTGCTTTGGCAACGCGGTGATGTCGGCTCCGGTTTCGGACGATTGGATTTCCTTCAGGTCGCTCGCCTTGAGACGGTATCCCAGCTCAAACCATCCTGGGTTGCGTCCCTGACCGTGGATGTCGATCAGTAGCACGCGACCAAACCGCTGCTCCGCGTCCTGCAAGTGCTCGGCGATGGACTGATGATAGTGTTGCCATGCCTTTTCGGCGGCCGGGAAACCATACGCCGCCTCCTTTTGGTTGCGATTCATGTCGACGCGCGAGCGACTCACGCGACAGCTGACCAGGTACGGCGAGTGGTCGGTGCGTTTCCGGAGTTGTTGGGCAAGCAGCATGGCCAGCCGATCCGTGCCCGCATCGGCACGCTTGATTCCATCGCGTCGTTCGGGCCAGCCCTCCGGTTTCTGCCGGCCGCCATGAGGAGCAGTGATGACCACGGGCAGGTCGCCTTGAATCGACTCCGTCCACTCGGTTGCTGCAGGCTCTGCTGACTGCGCCGCCGCAGGGACAAGCAACGCCATCCCCAGGCAGAGCGATAAGAAATGGCGCATGACGTCGACTGGGTTAGCGGATCAAGAGCGTTCGCCTCAGCCAGAGCCGGTCGCACCGCCGAAAGCCTACGATTCTCCAGCATAGCTGGCGAACCCCATCGCGACACAACGTCGAGCCCGCAAAGTCGCCCCAGCTTTCGTGAGTCGAAAAATGCGGTCGACCGCTCCAGAAGGACCGGGGGGAATGGTCGATACCAGACAGTAGCGACACGCATGACCAGCCCGTCTCGGATCAACTCGCATGGCAACGGTAGTCGGACCCAACGGAATTCGGTTCTGCTCAAGACGTCTCTTGGCGTGTGTGGCGATCCTCTTACTATTGCTTGCGGTTTTGATGACCGGATGCACACCTCGCGTCATTGTGCGACCCAACCCGGGGCCGACCGACCAAGGGATTCGCTACTACCGGCCAAAACCGTATCTCAAGGTCGAACCCGCCGAGATCGCTGTGGATCGCCGCAAGTCACTTCCGTTTCGCCGAAATAGCCGAGCAAAGCTTCGCGCCGGCACGTCA
>JBCCUO010000928.1:0-1865 GCA_039196805.1 Planctomycetota bacterium
ATCTGGGCCAGCAGAGGCTGGATCCGTGGCGTTGCTGTCGCAGGGAAGCGGCGGGGGCGGATCAAGCCCGTGGTCTACCGCCCAACGCGATCAGGTACTGGCTGACGCAACCGCCGCCAAGACAGCAGCCGAAGACGTTCAGGCCAACCGATCTCTTGCATCGGCCGACTACGCGACGGCAGCCAGCCAGTCGCTAATCATGGGGGCGACGTTTGATACTGCAACCGATTCTCTTGAGGCGCTCAGAGATCGCGGCGACGCAGCGTGGACAACCGGATCGGGAGGTGGCGGCTCCAGTCCGTGGTCCCTAGCACAGCGGGATCAAGTGCTGGCCGATGCGGCAGCTGCCAAGACGGATGCCGCCGCCGCTAAGACCGCGGCTGAGGATGTCCAAGCAAACCGAACATTGGTCGCTGCCGACTATGCGACGTCAGCGAACCAGATCCTGATCATGGGCGCAACCTTCAATTCAGCCAGCGACTCCCTGGAAGCAATTCGCGTTCGCGGTGATGTGGCTTGGACCACCGGTTCCGGCGGAGGAGGAGGTACCACGGATTGGACGGCAACCGAGCGGGACCAGATCCGCTACCGTCTGGGCGTGGACGGCACAAAGGCCACACCGACAGGCGACGGTCCGGAGCTGGAGATCACAATCTCGCCCACAACGATTGTCGATGCGAATACGCCAACTGTCGACTCGGGCTTGTCGTTCTCGATCACCCAACGAGACGACTACGAAAACGATTCGGACATTGGCCCCGTTGGTCCGATCCGCGTCCAAACAGACTTGCCGCTGCTTCGCCCGACGGATCCGCCTCGGCTTCGCTTTGGTGCGACGAACAAGCGCGGCCAACGATTTGGCAATACCCACTTCATCGGCACCGCCTACGCCGAAGCTGTTTCGGGCGAGTCGGATCAATACGACCTGTTCATCGAGCTGACGGCCGAAGAGCTAGACAAGGCACCGGGCGTCTACGGCTGGGACATTGAAGCTGTTTTCACAGACAACGATGTCCGGACAGTGATTGAAGGTGAGCTGAATCTCAGGCGGTCGATGGGCGACAACGAGCAGCGTGACCCTCAGAACTGACCACACGATGTCCGCGCGGCGTCGGTCAAGATTGCAGCATGTCTGCGTTCAACGATGCTCTTTCCGCCACCTTCGATACCGTGATGGACGTCGCGGGTGAAGCCGTTGTTTATCAACGTGGCCAACAAACTGTCGAGTTGGTTGCTGTGCGTGGCGAAACGGAGTTCGAAGAGTTGGCCTCGGACGGTGAGGCTCATGTGCAGGTGAAGTCGATCGATTGGCTTATCCGTCCACAGGACTTGCAGCTAGACGAAGTCGCGACAGAGCCAAGTCGCGGCGACCGCATCGTGGTTGATGGCGAACAGTACGACCTGATGCCGGGCAGTAGTAACCAACACTGGCGGTGGAGTGATTCACGCCGGACGTTCTATCGCATCCACACAGTGAGGCGAGGCAATGTCCCGAGCGAGTGATGTGCGTGACGCGGTGGTCGCTGAGCTGAAGTCACGGCTGACCAGTCAAACAATCGACCCATTCATCGTTCCCGAATACACGCGGGAAGAGCTGAACAGTGGCCCTAGGATCGGCGTCCGCAATGGTGGCCGTGATCTTCGGGTCGACATGGGTCCGGATGAACGGGATGTCATCGTCGAAATCGGTGTCATCGGCGTGCTTCCCGGGCGTGCCCAAACAGCGCATGCCGACTACCGCACTGCCCAGATCGCAGCATGCGATGGATTCGATGCCCTGATGGAACAGATCATTGCCCTTTGGACTCCCAACGGGCCTCTCACCGAAGTTGGCATGGCTGATCACCGATTCGTGGAGATCACCC
>JBCCUO010000929.1:0-1862 GCA_039196805.1 Planctomycetota bacterium
AACGGACTGCGGGATGTGACAGGGACAGGGTGAGTCGAGACGGCAAGGAGGCCGGCGTGGGACTGTTCTTCGGCAAGAGCCGTCGTCGTAAGAAAAGCCGCAGCCTGCTGGCTTCGCTACCGCTGATTCGCTGGGTGGGACCGCTGGCGACGGTCGCCGCTGTGATGATGGGCGGTGGGGCCGTCTTGTCTGGCAAGGTGGACTTGTCCGTCTTGGATATGTACCGCGGCGTCAATCCCGATACGCCGCCTGCCCAACCAGTCAGCTTGACCGCACTGGGCAACCGTTCCGAATCCTCCGTCGTAATCGCGACGTTCAATATCGAAAACTTCGGCGAGGCAAAGGCCAACAAACCGCACGTGATGGAAACGCTGGCAAAGATCATCAGTCGATTCGACTTGGTGGCCATTCAGGAACTTCGCAACTCTCCCGCTCACTTGGAACGCCTGATTCGACTGGTCAATCAAAACGGTGGTCAATACGCCTTCGTCGCCAGCCAGCCGCTCGGCGAACCTCGCAACGAGATGTACGCCTACGTTTGGGATACCCGGCGGATTGCGTTTCTGCCTGGCAGCAACTACGTCGTCAACGACGAAGCCGACTTGATGTACCGCGAACCAATGATCTCGTCTTTCGAAACGATCCCCGCCGATCCGAACCAACCACCATTTCGCTTCACGTTGATGAACGTCCACACCGACCCTGATACCATTCGGCTGTCTGGTCAACAGAATGAATTGAACATCCTGGACGACGTGTATCTGAATGTTGCTACCTACGAATACCAAGTGCGGCAGATCGATGACTTCATCTTGCTGGGCGACCTAAACGCACCGGCAGACGGCCTGGGTGAGTTGGGAGCGATCCCGGAAGTCGTGACTCTGGTGCAGAACATGGTCACCAATACGGCCAAGAAGTCGACGTTGGACCATATCTTGATTGATCGCGGCATGACGACCGAGTACACGGGTCGGTTTGGCGTCGTGGACTATGAAAGAGATCTGGGCATGACTCGCGAAGCTTTCGATGAAGTCAGCGATCACATGCCGGTGTGGGCCGAGTTCAGTATGGTTCGTCGCCCGATCGCCGCAGCACAGGTGGCATCGCAGCCGCAAACGTCACAGACTCAGTAGCCGCGCGAGTTCATTCGGTGTCCGCACGCGTCCCGGGACCTGGCTCATCGATCGCCCAGCAGCCCACCACGATCAGCGATGCCAGCATCCAGTGCGCGCCCAGCAAGGCGACCAAGACCGCCCATACCGCGATCGAAGTCCGCCCCCAAATTCGCCAGCCCGACCAGGTCATGCACAACCCCAGCGGCAGACTGATCGTGATCACTACCGTCAACAACTCGTAAACCCAGGTGGTCGCCAGCCACGACTCAGTCCAATCAAACAGTCGATCCTCAACCGGCGCGAACATGGCATACGCGCCCATCCCGTTCCACCAGGCCTCTCCCGAAACGGTTCCCAGCCAGCAGACTCCCGCCACCAGTGTTGTTTGCAGTCCCAGCAGTCGTGCGGCGATCCCGGTTCGGTCATCGCGATACGACTTGCTTCGCCGCCACGGGGGACCACCGCCGGGAGCAATGGCGACCGCAAACAAGCTCAGCGACAAAAGAGTTTCACCGATGCCTGCCAGGAAGACGAATCGATTGGCCCAGGCGACCACCAACAGCCACAGCAACCACGTTGCCGGCACTTGGGCCACTCCGACCGCAGCAAGAGTGGCAAACACGATCCCCAGGACAAGACACGCTTGATAGATCCATAAGGCGTCTGTCCAAAACAGCGGCGACCATCCCGCTGCCGCATCACCTTGTAGATTGGCAGCCGTCAAGAATGACTGCACCCGATCGGTCG
>JBCCUO010000930.1:0-1857 GCA_039196805.1 Planctomycetota bacterium
AAGCCGTGACGCTTGGGTTTGAGAGTGACTTGATGCAAGCAAACTGACAAACACAGCATTCCCAATGCTATCGCAACACCAAGCGACGCTGCATCTGCAAACGACCAGAAACCGCCGTTTCGCGGGCCATTTCCTTTTCACTACACTCGGCCGGTCGTCCAGACGACTCCTGCTGTCCGAATCGGGCGATCTGCTGGGAGTGGCCGTCCGCCCTCGACGAAGACACACGCTTTGAATTCGCCCTTAACAGCACCGTCGAAACGCACCCAAACGCGTCAGCGATCGAGTCCGCAGGCGGCCCAGTCAGCCTCCGCGCCCCTGCTCTCGATTCAGGACCTTCACAAGTCATTTGGATCTCATCAGGCACTCCGTGGCATCTCGTTCGACTTGGCAGCGGGACAACGCTTGGCGTTCTTGGGGCCCAATGGAGCTGGCAAAACCACGTTGATTCGGTGTCTTTCGGGCCGAACTCGCCCCGACCGAGGGACCATCCAAATGGCGGGCGGTTCGATCGATCTGCCTGGGGTGCGCGACACGTTGGGCCTGGTGCCGCAAGAGATCGCGGTCTACGGTGACCTGACCACCAGCCAAAACCTGTATGCCTTCGGCCGGTTCCATGGTCTCCGCGGAAGCCACCTGCGTAAACAAGTCCGCTGGGCGCTGGAATGGACTGGGCTTCAGGACCGTCGTCACGATCTGGTGGGCCAGTTTTCCGGAGGCATGAAACGGCGTGTCAACTTGGCGTGCGGAGTCTTGCATCAACCGAAACTGCTGTTGCTGGATGAGCCCACCGTGGGCGTCGATCCTCAGAGCCGGCAACGAATCTTTGCGATGCTGGAGGCGCTCAGCCAACACGGAACCGCCATCCTGTTGACGACACATCATTTGGACGAGGCCCAGCAGCAGAGCGACCGCATCGTGATCGTGGATTCAGGACAAATCGTCGCCGCCGGAACGTTCGATGAACTGGTCCGACAGACGGTGGGACGCGACCGCGTCGTCCGTCTTCGCGTCGATCGACCGATCGATCAGGTGCCCATGATTCACCACTTGAGCGACCGCCGATCGCCTAGACGCGTCGGCGACCAGCCCGACGCCGAGACCAGCTTTGCCAAAGTTCCAACGTTCCAAAAAGAAGAGGAACAAGTCCTTACATCACGAATCGCTGACGTAGCGTCCGAGTTGCCCTTGCTGATGCAGTCAGTACGTGGTGCCGGTTATCAGATCGACGATGTTGACGTGCAGTCGCCGTCGCTGCACCACGTGTTTCTCCATCTGACCGGCAACGCGCTCAGGGACTGACTTGTCATGATCGGAACGGTCATTTGGACCCATTTTCAACGCCTGGTGCACAACCGTGTCGAGCTGTTGTTGACGTTTGTCGTGCCGATTGCCTTCTTCTGTATCTTTGCGCTCATCTTGGGGGGCGGCGTGGGGTCGACGCCACGCTTCAATGTGGTGTTGGTGGACGAAGCGACAAACGACGACAGTCTGTCGGTCTTGGACGAGCTTCGCGAAAACGCCGGGCTGCGGGTGATGAACGAAGCGGACCAGGCTCTGCCGAGCCGTGATCAAGCCACCGAGATGATTCGACGCGGAACAGCGTCACTGGCCATCATCCTAAAGTCAGATCAGAAAGACGGCCTGAAGGCCGATCTCCTGGCAGACACCTCCGACCAAGTCTCCGGCCAAATCGTGTCCGCCATGGTGAGCCGAACGCTGATCACGTCGAATTTGAAACGGAGCGCCAATCCGTTTGGTGACGCATTGCTTGGACCAGAGGGTGCGGCTGAGGGAACCACCGTCGGCCAAATCACCAATCAGTATTCGGCCTCGCCCGCGAAGCCAGAAGACGAC
>JBCCUO010000931.1:0-1856 GCA_039196805.1 Planctomycetota bacterium
CCGGTCCATTTGGCATGCTGACCGACTGTACCATCTCGCGGGGCGATTCCGGAGGACCGCTCTTTGACTTGCAAGGCAATGTGATCGGCATTCACAGCCAGATCGCTGCCGGTAACATCAAAGGCAACTGGCACATTTCGGCGGCGCGACTGGCACAGAACTGGGACAAGCTACTGGATGGTCAGGTCACTCGCATCGCGCCACGCAGCCGCTTGCTCGCCTGCTTTGATCGCAACCTGAATGGAAGCGTTGAGCCGGGTGAGCTTCCCGAGGGCATCTACGCCGAAACGTACCAGCGGCTGCTTGCGTCGATTTCGCTTGATCCGACGAAGACTCATTCCGTTGACAAATTGCGAGAGGCTCTCGGGCTGTCCATCGTGGCGGACGAGGTTCTTGATCGCAGCGATTCGCTGAGCGAGTTTGAGCCGTTTCGGGTTGCCGGTACCGAGAGATCAACGCTGGACATACGCCAGCACACTCGAGGCGCTAGTAATCGAAAGCAGGCCGGACAGGCCCTCTCTCCCATTCGCGATTCCGTGGTGCAGTTTCGATCGGGAAACCAACCACTGGCATTCGGCGTCGTCATCGATCGACAAGGATTAGTACTGACCAAGGCAAGCGAAGTCGCTGGCTGGGGCGACAAACTCCTCTGCCTGGCTGGGCAGGGAGGCGACCGCGAAGCCGAGTTGCTCGCGTCCGACTCGCGGACCGACCTGGCCCTTGTCCGCGTCAGTCCACCCGTGTTATCGACCATCGATTGGTCGACACAGATCCCCGAGCTAGGGACGTGGGTCGGCACGATGGGACTTGAGGCAGACCCCGTTTCGTTGGGTGTCATCGGAGGACCCGTACGCCGGATCGCGGCAACGCCCGGGTTCCTGGGGATCTCGGCTCCCAGCGACCGGCCACCCGTGGTCATCCGAAGTGTCATGCCTGGCGGACCGGCCCAGCGAGCCGGCGTGCTATCGGGCGACGTGCTGACCGCGATGAATGGTGCACCAATCAACCGGTTTCAAGACATCCGTGATACGGTCAAAGAGCTGAGCCCCGGTGAAGTCATTCAGTTTCAGCTAACGAGAGGCGAGGCAACCAAGTCGCTTCAAGTCACACTGGGAACATCGCCGGACGACCGTCGCAGTCGGGCTTGGGACGGGCCAGTCAGCAGACGGCGAAGTGATTTTTCCGCTGCCTTCCATCACGATTCGGTCATCGCTCCGTCGGACTGCGGAACACCGGTTGTTGACTTGGAGGGAAACGTTCTGGGACTGAACATCGCCCGAGTCGGTCGCAGTGAAACTCTCGCGATCCCCGCAACGGAGATTCTTCGAGCGATCGGAAGAATGCAGGCTCAAATCCAATCGCTGGAGGATCAGTAGACATGCCCGGCAAACTCGACATCCCGCCGACAGCGCGGTCCATCAGCCGTTGCATCTGCACCAACCTTCTAGTACTCGCGATGGGGAACGTTTTCGTTACGCCAGCATGTGCTCAGGGGCCACGCCGCAACAATATTCGAAACGCGCGATCCGTTGCTCAGCAAGTCTTTCGACTTCCTGGGATTTACACCGAGCTTCAGATCGAACAGCAGCAGGGCGAGTTGGTTCACGCGCTGATTCGCGACCTGGACGAGCAGACGACGGCCGCATTCAGCGATCCGGCGATGCCCCAGCCGCAACGAACCGATATTCTTCAGCAAGTGGATGAAACGGCCGGTCGCATTCTCCAGTCGTTGTTGGACGACGATCAGTGGCTCCGCTACCAAGAGATTCGCAACCAAACCGAAGGTCACGGCGCGTTGCTTCGTCCCGACCTGATAACCAAGCTGAAACAGTCGAAAGAACAGGTCGATCAGATCA
>JBCCUO010000932.1:0-1853 GCA_039196805.1 Planctomycetota bacterium
ATCAAACAGACCAAGACGCTCAGCCTCTCGACGAGTCTCCTGCAGAGTCCGTGGACGCCGGTTCCCATTCCGTGGAAGCCGGTTCCCAGTCCGTGGATGATGTGATGTCCGAGCAAGCCGCCGATCCTCCGGAAACTCGAGACGAAGAGATGGCCCGACTCCATCACGAAGTCGAAGAAGCGAACAAGCGTGTCCTGCAGGCACAGGCCGATGCGGAGAACTTCCGCAAACGCTTACGCCGTGACTACGAGGATCAACTCAAATACGCCTCGATGTCGCTGGTGGGGGACATCCTGTCGGTCCGAGACAATCTGCTGCGTGCGATCGAAGCCGCCCAGCAGTCAGAAACACCCGAGGGGTTGGTCGATGGTGTTGCCATGTGCGCCAAGCAACTTGATGACACTTTGGGGAAGTACGGCGTCAAGGCAATCGCTGCCGAAGGCGAGGAGTTCAACCCGGACGTTCATGAAGCAATCGCGCAAACGCCCAGCGACGCCGAAGCCGGTCAGGTGGCTCATGTCGCCGTGGTCGGATTCCAGATGCATGACCGCGTGATTCGCCCCTCGCAAGTCATCGTCAGCACCGGGCCGGTTGCGGAAACCGAGTGATCCACAAACCCTCCATCATCGCCCATTCCCAATCCACGATTCTGAGGACTTCATGCCAACGTACGACTACGAATGTGATGCCTGCGGGTATGAAATGGAAGTGTTCCAGGGGATCAACGATCCGGTCAAGAAGAAGTGCCCGAAGTGCGGCAAATTAAAGCTTAGGCGGCTATTCGGAAGCGGCGCGGCGATCGTGTTCAAGGGCAGCGGTTTCTACCAAACCGACTACCGTAGCGAGGGTTACAAGAAGGCTGCCAAGGCGGACAGCAAGAGTAAGGAATCGGACAAGGGCGGTGACGCTAAGAAAGGTGAGGCCAAATCCGAATCAAAGCCGAAAGCGGAAAAGAAAGCCCCCAAGAATGACTCGTGACCGATCATCGCTCACCTTGGCTACTGGCCGATGATCGTAGCGCCCTCTTGGTGGTCGATCTGCAAGAAAGACTGCTGCCCGCTATCCCCTCGGGAGACGTCATCGTCTACCAAACGCAGCGACTCCTTGAGGCGGCCGACCTGCTTGGCATCCCGACCGCGGCTACCGTGCAGTACCCCAAAGGACTTGGGCAGCTGGACGAGACTCTGGCGACCTGGTTCACCGAGCCGGCGGCGGAGAAGCTGGACTTCTCAGCCGCCGTCTGCCGTCAATCGATGGATGCCTGGGCATCCGAAGGTCGCGATCAAATCGTCGTCGTGGGAATCGAAACGCATGTTTGCGTTCTGCAGACGGTCTTGGACCTGCTAAACGAAGATTGGCAAGTGAGCTTGGTGGTTGAGGCGGTCGGGGCGCGTGGAGGTCAGGAACACGAATGTGCACTGGAGCAGATGAAGTCCGCCGGCGCGACACTGACGACGGTCGAGTCCGTTCTGTTCCAGTGGTGTCGTACCGCAGATCGGCCCGAATTCAAAGCGATCAGCCGAATGGTGAAAGAGGGTTGAACGACGAGTTGTAAAACCCTACAGACTGGCGCCAAGCGGCTGATTACATCAGCCGCAGAGCGCAAGCACACGGGTTCCGACGTGGTAGAACCCTTCAGGCTGGCCAGCTTGTTGAAAATGTTTCAGCTACCATCGCTTTCACTCTCCCCCCCTGGGAGCGTCGGCCTTTCAGGGCCGGTGAGGGTCCGCACCGGACCTTGGCCGCTACCGATGAGGGAATAATGAGCCTGTATGCCGAACTAGTGCCGGATACCGATATCAGGAAGGAGTTTCTATCCAAATTTCTGGGAGAATTGAAGTCCATGCGGGATC
>JBCCUO010000933.1:0-1849 GCA_039196805.1 Planctomycetota bacterium
CGGCATTGCCTCTAGTTGCTGATTCCAGCGGGCTGAAGACTCGCTGACTTGCGGCGGCGTCGCCAACTGCCAACGAACCGATCGAGCCAGGGCAGCGATCCTTGGCCGATCGTTCCGGTTCGCCAACCGTTCCAGTCGGGCGGACGCGGCACGACGATCGCTGGCCAACAGCCAACTGGCGGCTACCAATTCAGCGGCCGGCCCACTTTTTGGATCCACTGATCGAGCGGAATCGGCCAGGCTTGGCAACGCCCGGTGTCGTGACCAAGCAATCGGCAACCATGCCAGAACAAGCGGTGGCAGCGGAGCACGATCCAGTTGCCGCACGATCTCCAGCGTGGTCTTGCCGTTGCCAAGCCGAAACGTGGCTTGCGCAGCGGCCATGGAAATCCATTGCTGCATCCACACCGGCGTCGAAGTATCGACGGACCGGATCAGCGCGGGAGCCGCGGCTCGATAGTCGCCCGCAGAGAAGTCGCCCCAAGCCGCTTGTTGAGCCGGACTCAGCGAGCCAGGTCGAATCCACAAGACACGGTCGGCCGCGTAGGTTCTGGGACTGGCCGACGCGCCCACTATGATCTGCAGTTGTTGATCGTTCAGTGACTGGATCTTCCCGGAGACTTGACGAATCGAATCGGGAAACCAGTTCACCGGTGCCGTCTCGACGGCTGAGGCGGAACGTCGAGACGGCGTGATCCAAACCTGATCAAACTGGCTGCCGCTGCCCTGTTGAGTCGAGTCATCCCGAGGCTCCTGCGCCTGCAGGCCAACACATAGCGAAAGAAGCAGCGGGATGGATAGGATTCCCGCAAAGACGGCGGGCCGTTGTTGATTCAACGACGCTCGGACGAGCAATACCGATGTCACTCTTCCTTCGGGGCATTGGTGTCGATACAAGTCGGTGCAGTCGACTTCACCCTCGCTCCGGGAGCGTCGCGGAGGAGCTTGCGACGACGCGGGGAAGGACGAATCGGTAACACGGGCAACGTTCACGAACACAGCACTCCCCTCCCCGAAGTCTCGTACCTTGCCTTCGACCCTCCCCAGAGAGGGTGAACTAGGTGTGTAGAAACCAATGCCCGGAGAGATTGAAGAAGGAACAAGCCTATTCCACTGTGGAAAGGTTGCGCGACCTCCAAGCCGGAGAACGCATTGATACAACTCCTTACAGCTGGGTGACATCAAAGTACCGATATTGTCCCTGGTTCTGTGCCGCCAACTGTTTCAAGAAACTACTGTTCGACTGCGATGGACCGGCTCCGAATTCGATGGCATGAATGGTCGTGCCATTGCTTTGCGCGCGATTGCGAATGTCACGCAGCTGGGTCTCGCTGAGCCGCGGCACAGTGGCATCGGTCAGAAAGAAGATCACATCGGGCGACATCCGCAGCGCCATTCGCAGGGCCGAATCATGGTGGGTGCCTCCGAAGGCCGCCGTGGCTTCGACGTAGTTCACCGCACGTTTGAGCATGTTCGGCGAACCTGGCAACAACTGCAGGGGCATGCCCGTGATCTGCAGAGGCTTGGGTGTTTCGTTGTAAAAGATGACCTGGAATCGTTGCCGGTCGGTCAACGACTTCAAGCTACGAATCAACTCGCGCTTCGCGGCACGCAGCGGTTTGCCACCAAAACCGTTCATGCTGTCGCTGCGATCAAAGACGTACAGAAAGTAGGTGCCGCTACCCGAGATTCCGAACAGCTCAGCCGTCGTCTGCTCGTCCCCTTGGGAATTGGGACGACCACCGCCGGAACCTAGATCCTTGCCGTCGCGAAGCGAGTCGCCGGCCAATCCCGTTGCCTCGCCAATGCCAACCGTCGACTCCATCTGAGCCAACACACCCGCCAAGTC
>JBCCUO010000934.1:0-1844 GCA_039196805.1 Planctomycetota bacterium
ATGATCGGGTGTGTCGTCGTCACGGTACTGGTAGAACGCCTCGAGTCCGCATTCGTGAATGACCTGATACGCGATCCGGCAACCCTGGCAACAGAATTGCTCTGCTTCGCCAGGTCGCACTAAACCGCGAGGCACGGGCAACTGGCAATGAGTGCAGGCGACCTGCTCGGTCACTGTCGCGGTAACGGCTGGAGCCCGAGTCGCGTCAGATCGAGTGCGCGTGGAATCGGGAGAATGGGTAGACATTTAGTTCCCCGCTGTCTTTGGGTGGCAACAGGGAAGTTGTTCGTCTTCGAGTGCTCGCACGGAATCAACCGCTTCCGCGTTGTTCGTCACCGTCTCACGGCTCTCTGACCACGATTTGAGATCCGCCGACGCGCGATGTGTCACGGCGTAGACGCCCACCAATACGATGAAGACGGCGGTAACCAGCGGTAGCTTCGCCTGAATCGGTCCGGTCAGTCTTTGAACACCGACTCCCAGCGCAAGCAGCACGGGAACGGTACCCAACCAGAAGAACGTCATCGTCAACAGCCCACCCCAGATCGCGCCCGTACCGGCCGCCGCAAAAAGAAACGCGTACAACCAGCCACATGGCATAAAGGTTGTCAGCAAGCCGACGGTCGCTGCGCGTCGTGTTGGACCAAGCTTGGCAGCGTATCGGTTCCCTGCTGCCAACCCTTTCTGCACAAACGACGGCAGACCCCAGTAAGGAATCCGGAGGCCAAGGTAGCGTCCACATGCAATCAGACCAAACGTGATCATGGCCGCACCGGCCAGGATCGTTGCCGTCCGCTGTAGCCCGAACCAACTGCCGCCGAGATCCAGCGCCGCGCCTACAGCGCCGGCAATCGCACCCAGCACCAGGTAGACGAAGAGCCTGGCTCCGTGATAAGCCGTGTGATTAATCCACTGCTGACGCGAAGTCGTACCGCTCCCGGTACCAAGCGCAAACATCATGAACGGACCACACATGCCAGCGCAGTGCGGGCTGCCGAGGAAACTCACGACCAGAACAGCAACGGTCAATTCGGACAACGATTCACTCCGGCGTCGGCGGTAAACTTTTCAATTACGATCTATGAAGCAAGTCAACGTCAAACCAACTCAACCTCAAACAAAACGACCTTCGACTTCCGTTCACCTGGCAACGCGCACGAACTGAACATCTTCCCAAAGATAGTTCTGCATGCCGCTGGTCGCTGCCAGGCGATATTCCCAGAAACCCTCACGACGGATCGTTGCTGAAGATGAGTAGCAACCTGGTTCGTTCTCGGTCAGCATCAACGTCTCGCGATTATTCGCGCGGGCTCGGTGATACAGCATCAGCTCGCAGTTAAAACCCGCCACCGGTTGCCCTTCGCGATCGACAATCTTGAGAGTCACCATCCGTTTACCCAGCGGGTCCCTGGTGTCTGAAACTTCAACCGTGGTCGTCCAGCCAAGCGCGGCGCTTTCGCGTTTGGCCCGCTGGATCGAATCCCAGTTGACCGCCCTCTGGTAGTAATCTGGTTCGACCGCTGCCGAAGGGTCACCAGTCGCGAGTGCAACGGCGACCAGACATACCACGACGTGCCCTCCCAGCAGTGCAACAACAACGCCTGGCCAGATGTACGCGGCCTTCGATCCGGATTGCGCGGCCTGCGATCCGGATTGATTGCGGTCGCCAGTGGCATTGCCGCTTGTCATTTGACTGTCATTTCCTGTCGCCATGAGCCTGCCTCATTAGTCTTTTGAAGTGGTGGATGATTCTGCCGACGCACCGCTCTCGGACACGCCAACTTCGACCTCCGGCATCGCGTCTGTGCCTGCGTTGATCGCGGGCGAATCGGCCCCGATGTTCG
>JBCCUO010000935.1:0-1840 GCA_039196805.1 Planctomycetota bacterium
CTGACCGGTCGCATCCGCGGTATGAAGTTCAAACGCCCCGATGGCAAAACGGTCCGACCGTCGCTAGTTGTTCTGGATGATCCACAAACCGACGAGTCCGCTCGATCGCTATCCCAATGCGCAAACCGTGAGGCCATCTTGGCTGGTGCGGTTCTCGGTCTTGCCGGCCCGGGCAAAAAGATCTCCGGCATCATGCCGTGCACTGTGATTCGCCCTGGCGACATGGCCGACAACATCCTCGATCGTGACAAACATCCTGAGTGGAATGGCGAACGCACGCGAATGGTCTATTCGTTCCCGACCAATGAAACACTCTGGCAGCGCTATGCCGAGATCCGTGCCGAAGGGTTGCGAGCCGGCGATGGCGGTGCGGCCGGAACGAACTACTATCGAGACAACCGCGATGCAATGGACGAAGGCGCCGAGGTAGCATGGGCCGAACGCTTCAACCATGACGAGTTGTCGGCGATCCAGCATGCGATGAATTTAAAGCTTCAAGACGAAGCCGCCTTCTTCGCAGAGTATCAAAACGAACCGTTGCCCGAGGAGACTGTTGGTGCCGATCAACTCACGGCCGACCGAGTCGCCGAAAAGACAAACGGCATGCCTCGTTTACAGGTCCCGATCGCAGCAAACCATCTGACCGCATTCATCGACGTGCAACAGAAGCTGTTGTTCTACGTCGTCGCCGCCTGGGAAGATGACTTCACCGGCTACGTGATCGACTACGGAACCTATCCCGATCAAAAACGCAACTACTTCACGCTTCGTGACGCGCGACTAACGCTCGCATCGTCGGCCGAAGGCACTGGATTGGAAGGCAGCATCTACGCCGGCCTCGAGTCGCTCACTGAATCACTGCTGGGCAAAGAATGGCACCGAGACGACGGAGCCGCGATGAAGATCGACCGCTGTTTGATCGACGCCAACTGGGGCCACTCCACCAACGTCGTCTACCAGTTCTGCCGGCAGAGTTCGTTCGCTTCCGTCCTACTTCCATCGCATGGTCGCTTCGTCGGGGCTTCATCGAACCCATTCAGCGAATACAAACGCCGGCCCGGCGATCGTGTTGGACTGAACTGGCGAGTCCCTTCGATCCATCGAAAACGAGCGATCCGCCACGTGATCTACGACACCAACTGGTGGAAGTCCTTCACGCATGCGAGGCTCGCCGTGGCAATGGGCGACCGCGGCTGCCTCTCCATCTTCGGCGACCGCGCCGAACAACATCGCATGTTTGCCGAACAAGTCACCGCCGAATACTTCGTCAAAACCGAAGGTCGGGGCCGCACCGTCGACGAGTGGAAGCCTCGCCCCGAACAACCCGACAACCACTGGCTCGACTGTCTCGTCGGCTCCGCCGTCGCAGCGTCGATGCAAGGAGCATTGCTCTTTGGCACTGACCTACCAGTAGTTCCCAAACGCGCACGGGTCAGCTTTAGAGATATGCAGAGGAGCAAGCGAAGCTAGCCGAAGCTCGCCCTTCAAGAATCAAACTAAGACGCTTGCCGGAAGATGGACAGCGGCAGAAGTGAGTGATCACTTAAGAAATTTCACGATTGCACAACCAATTCAGCCGATCTCTGCATTCTTAGTTGGCAGAGGAGTTAGACATGGCGGAAAGCAACTTACAGCAATCGATCGAAGAGAACGCGAAGGGGCCGGCGAAGGCCTCAGGTGATGCGGGCTCGGTTGAGCAGCACAAACTCACGGATCAGATCGCAGCCGACAAACATCTCGCCAGCAAGGATGCTGTCACCAAAACCCACCGCGGACTCCGATTCAACAAGTTTGTTCCACCGAGTGCTGCTTAGCACGGCGGAGCGTTTCAGGGGCTGCC
>JBCCUO010000936.1:0-1840 GCA_039196805.1 Planctomycetota bacterium
CATCATGAGAGGGCTCCGTGGTTTGGGGTGTCAGTGGCAACTGAATTGTGACGCTTCGCAAGAAGACGATCACGGCCTGGTCAGCAGGGAAAACCCAGCCGACTCGCCTCAAACCACGGACTTCATGGATTCTTCATCGAGATCATCCGCGAGACGCCGCGATCGAGTACGAGTACCGGCTAGACGCCTGAGTACGAGTACGATCACCGCTTCGCGGTTCTGGATTCACAGCCAAGCCCTCGAAGAAGGTTGGCTACATCGTCGACAGTTCGCTCCGTGGTCCCGAGTCGAGCTCACACCGCGAAGCGTCCCAGCGGGTCGCTTGCGAACTAATACGGAATGCCCACGCTATCGCAGATGAAGGCCATCAGGGACTTGCCCGCCTTGATGTGATCCATGATCAGTTTGCAAGCATCACCCTGGATCAAATCCTTGCGAGAGACCGGAGCAATCCCGATGAAGTCTTTTCGTCGCAAGTCTTCGATCATGGGATGGTCTTTGGGATAATCGCGGGGTGCGGTCTTCAGGCTGCTTCCCGTCAGCTCATACTTCGCCCGAAAGGCTTTGTTGTCGCGAGCCTTCAGCCAGCTCTTGGGGTCTTCATCAATACTCCGGCGAATGGCCGACAACGTGGGGCTTGCGGGCTGCCAACACCCCGCCCCAATGAAGCAATCTTCCGTCGCCAGGTGAACGTACACGCCGGGTGCGTGGATATCTCCGTCGGCATCGTGCCGAAGCGAGATTCCCACGTTGGTCTTGTAGGGCGTCTTATCCTTAGAGAATCGCGTGTCGCGATAGATCCGCATCAGCGAGCCGCCCACCTTCTTGGGCACAGCCTTCAGCATTGGGGCCGACCGAGCCATTGGTTTGGCCAACTGCGTGATCAACTCCAGAACCGGTTCTCGCACCACTTCCTCATAGCGAGATTTGTTTTCGGCGAACCAGTCGCGATCGTTGTTGGCTTGCAGATCCTCCAAAAAATCGAAAAGTTCGTGCGACAGGGGCGATTGTGGCATTTGTGCGTCAACAAGCGAAAGTCATCGGGTTAGCGGGTAAGTCGCACCAGTTATACTTCATCCCCTCACAAGTCAATCCACTTGAACTTTCCCCAGGGCTTAACGATGCAACGCCGCGACATGCTGAAAACCACCGCCGCGGGTGCCGCCGCGGTCTTCGCTGGTGCCTACAACCAAACGACCGCACAAGAAACGTCTCAGCCCAAATTCAAGCTAGCGTACGCGCCGCATCCTGGGATGTTTCGACGAACCGCAGGCGACGATGTAATCGACCAGATCAAGTTTGCGGCCGACCAAGGATTCACGGCCTTTGAATACAACGGTTTGCCAAAGGAAACGCCCGAGTTGCAGGAGAAGATCGGCAAGACCCTGGATTCCCTGGACATGCAGATGGGCGTGTTCGTGGCGTACGGAAGTTTCGATCGGCCGACGTTCGCCAACCCTCAGCCCGATACGACCGAGGAGATCCTGGCCAACATGAAGGCGGCTGTCGAGGTCGCCAAACGCGTGGGCGCGACCTGGTTCACGGTCGTACCCGGAAGCGTTGACCAGCAGCACCCCGAAGCGGGCAAGTGGAATCGCTACGGCGGACCACGCCTGGCTGAGGGCTATCAAACCGCCAATGTGATTGACATGCTGCGGCGGTGCGTCGATGTGATCGCTCCTCATGACTTGGTCATGGTCTTGGAGCCGCTGAACTGGTACGCCAATCATGGAGGCACTTTCTTGCAGCGGAGTGATCAGGCCTATGCGATATGCCGGGCTGTCGACAGTCCGGCCTGCAAGATCTTGTTTGACATCTATCACCAGCAGATCACCGAGGG
>JBCCUO010000937.1:0-1838 GCA_039196805.1 Planctomycetota bacterium
CCCTGGTCAATCGCGGTCTTCCCCGCCACCACGGCGCTGGGCGACGACGGAAAGGGACTGTCTCCGATCTCCAACTCGATGACGTCCTTTCCGGACGCCTTCAACCGCTTAGCCACCGCCAGAACGTCAAAGGCGGATTCCGTTTCGATTGAGGACGCAAACGCGCTGAAGCTGGGGAACACGGACTTCTGGTGGCAAGTGAGCGTGGCGGGCTGAGTCAGACAGGCTATTTCATCAAGCAGCCCAGTCGTGCCGCGTATGTTAACGCGCCATCGTAACTGCCAGGCAGACTTCGCAACGATTGCGAGCCAGCTGGCGCACGGCAACTGATTCCGCCCCCCATCCCAAGATGATTTCGGCCCAGTGGTCGATCTGGTCAACCGAGTTGTAGTCCCCCAGCTTCATTGTCAGCAGCAGGCCTCGAAACTGAGAGTGAGGATGCGAGACGATGTTGCCTACCGTGACCAATGTCTTGTCCGGTTTGACGTTTGAGTCGACCAGCAGCCACTTGGCACCGCGGAACTCGCGTCGCGGCAAGTCACCAGCTCGCGCACGAATGTGGCGAAACCTGGGATGGTTCGCGATCCGCTCGTCCATTTGCGCCGGATCGATTCCGATCACCTGCAGACCGAGTTCCAGCAGCCGCCCGCACGCCCCTCCGGGTGCACTGCCAATCTCGATCGCTACGTCGCCGCGGCGCATCTCGAATCCACTCCATTGGATTGCTTCAGCCGCTTTGTAGTACGCCCGCGAAATCGGTTCGTATTCAGGCTCAATGGGTTGTACTGCCCCCGGCCAGCGCGTCGGCCAAACGTCAGCCATGTGGCGACCGATGAACCAATGAGCGGGCTCCACCAGTACGACATCCAAAACGGACTCACCCGGCTCAGCAATCCGGTTGGGTGAATCATTGCGGACCCATCGTGGGTGAAGCTTGCTGTGGATCTGTTCGGCCACCAACTTGCTCACTTCGTCGATCCCGGGCTCGAAATCGAATCGGCCGATCGCAGCTCGATCCTTGGGCCACACGTGCAGCTGGTCGAACACGTGACTTTCGGGAAAGCTTTGCTGCAGCAGATCACTCATCTGTTGGATCAGCACCAGCGCGTCATCGCCGCGAACCGCACCGATCGAGTGCGAAGCGGTGCGAATAAACGGATTGGATGGTAGCGGTGGTCCCGAGTCGTGTTTGGCGGTCACGAATCCGGGTCGAGAGAAAGCGAGTCGCCAGCCTTCGTGCGCGATTGCCTCCTTGACGGCTTTCTCTGCGCCATGCGCGCAGCACATCATCGCGAACGTGGCAGTCTGATCGTCTTCCAAAGCAGTGCTCATTCGGTATCCGCTTCCGATCGAGACGCTTGAAAGGCGTCTAGTCGGCGTTGGACACCTGGGATCAGCTTCGCAGCGTTCTCGAAGTAGATCTTACGAAGGACAGGGTCAGGCAGCGACAACGCGTGGATCCGCCAAAACCCTTGCGGAGGAGGCGTCTTTTCGCTGTAGCGGAAATTCTGGTCGCGGCTCTCCAGGAACCTCCAGTAGAGCCGGTATCGCTCCTCAGGCCAGGGGCCGTCGGTTCCGAACAAGATGCGGTCGCTGTACTTGATCATGAATTCGCGAGCCGAAAACGGCTGCCGTCCCAGTTCCGCAATCCGCGACGACGGCTCGATCCATAGATTGGGATACTGGTCCAGCCACTTGGCAAGCGTGCCCAAGTCCTCGGGGTGATTGGCGAAGTGGGCACCGATGAACTGCGTCTTGGGATGTCGTTGGATCACCCGATTGCGTGCTGCCAATAATTCCTCTCGCGACGGAAACTGGTCCCCATAGAAACTCCAGTC
>JBCCUO010000938.1:0-1834 GCA_039196805.1 Planctomycetota bacterium
AAGCCAGGAAGACCTCCAGGTCACCGACCGTCTAACCGAAGCGGGCAAGCTACTCGGGATCACCGTCCTCGACCACATCATCTACGGTGATGGCACCGGCAAGTCAGTATCGATCCGAGAACACTGAACGATTGCGGGAAACGATCGGTTTTCCAGAACTGATGCAAGGGTTTTCTTCGAGCGTTGGTTCTGCTCCAGCGTTCCTAGTTGGAGCCACTTCATTCATGTGCGTCGCTACCGGTCACCTGAATCGGAGTTGAGCAACGCGAAATTCATCGCTGTCCGAGTTATGTCCGAGAAGTGCTGGTACCGGGCGGCAAAAGCTGTAAACTTTGGAAAGTCGGCGGCAGGCGTTTCGTTGCCGCCATCACACCTAAACTGCTTCTCGGCAGCGACTTACGACTCCACCAATACACAACGGTAGATTGTGTGCATCCGGACTGTCGATCCGGAGGTTGCGGGTTCGAGTCCCGTCCGCGTCGCTTCAGGCCCCTTGCCTCGAAGTCATTGACGCTCCAGCGTGATGAATTCGAATTCTCCGTGCGGCACTTCTCGGCCAAAGTCGCTTGGCAAGCGGAACACGACCAGGTGCAGCGGTCCGACGAAACGCTGGATCGGCATTTCGAATTCGCCCGTCGCGAGCGCTGAAACGAAGATCGCATTCTTGTATTCGCTAATCGGATTCATGCGATGGTCGTCGTAGTAGTTGAAGGAGGTCTTGTTCAGGTACAGCAACGGCATTCCAAATTCAGTGCCCGCGATGCCAGTGCCTTGCAACCTGTAGCTACCTTGATCGGACACTTTGTGAATCGTGCCATCTTGCCAGGCAAGGATGCCGAGTTCCGTTTCCTCTTCGTCTGAACGAGGCACCAACAGGGTGAATGGAGCGGTGTTGACCGCTGCCGTGAAATGTGACCGGCTTTGATCTTGACAGCGAAGCTCGACGGGCTGCCCATCCTGCCGTAGTTCAATGCCAAGCCAGGGTGTTCGCTGGTAGCCGTTACCGCTTGCCAGGTCCGTTGGCCACCGATGCGATTCGGCCGGTTCGGCGGAAAGCTGGGGATCGTCCACGTCAGGAGTCGGCACACCAGGAGTCGGCACGCCAGGGTCGGAGTGTGGGCTGGATGCCTGAAGTGCGACATAAACGCCCGTGATTGCCGTTAGCAGTGCCGCAACTGCGCTCATGGCATTGGGAAGCTCACGTAGCGATCGTCGTTTCGTCATGTTGGGACCAACGTCGGTAGGTTAACAAAGTGATTCCACCAAGGTCACGATGGCGATACCAAACGGCGCACGACCAAGCCAAGGCTGCTCACGGGAAACGGCTCCCGTGAAACTGTGCCGGGGGAAGGTTAACGGCTATCTCCTCCCCGTCTTCGCTCTGCCAAGTCGTCGGTGATTTGGTTTAGCTTGGCTCGGTCGATGGAATAGAAGCTAAGGCAGACGACGGACGCGAAGATCAGTCCGGCTGGGATCAGGCCCATCATGTAGCGCAACCCGTCCAGTGTTCGCGACGACTGGGCGACGTCAACGCCGTCCACCGGGGGTGCGTAGTCAAACAGTCCCAGCAACAGCCCCGCGGTGGCGACGCCGATCGATGCGCCTAGCTTTTGGGAAAGCGTGGCGGCCGAGAAAACAAGCCCCGCAGCTCGCCGCCCTGTCTTCCACTCGGAATAGTCGACCACGTCGGCGTACATCGACCACAGCAGAACCGCACTGGGACCACCGATCAGCGACATGACCACATGCAACCAAAACATCGTTGCGAGTTGCTCTGCTTGCAACCAATGGTACGAGATCATCAGTGATGCCACGCCAACATTGATCACCGTCA
>JBCCUO010000939.1:0-1830 GCA_039196805.1 Planctomycetota bacterium
CGGCGCTGGCTCGTTCTTCGTGCTTCAACAAGGGGCGACAAACCCGCTGGTGAGTGACGGGCTGAGTGACTTCAATGTCACCGACCGAATCGACCCAGAGAGCGACAAATCCTTTTTGATTGTCATGCGAGGTTTGGACGCAGGCTTCAGCGGTTTGATCGATCTGCGACGTCCAAACCAACGTCTCAGGTGCGACCAGTTGGATCGAATCTTGGCTGCTTGCTACTGTTGGTTCCGGCGGCGTGTCCGCGGGACTGAGTGCCACGATATCGCTGTGCAGCAATTCGGCGACCCGTGTGTGATAGGGCGTTGATTCGTGATCGACCGACCAATACCCATCTTGGCCGAATCGATTGATTTGAAACGCAAGGTAGCGGACCAATTCGCTTCGTCGAATCGTTAGGAACGAGTCCCTGCAAATCAGTGGCGGTGTGGAAGCCATTCGCGAGAGGATCCAATTGAAGCTTCCTCGCGCCGCAATTGGCATGGTTTCTTGGGATGCAGCCTTTCCGGCACGTTCGGCCGCCGCTTCCTCCAATTGTTCCAGTGCTTGTTCCGCTTTTTGCAGACTGGACCACCAAGTCGGATCACTTGCGAAGACTTCCAACAGGTGGCGAATCTGGGGACGCGTGGCCGATTCTTGCGCACCCAGGTCGGCGAAGTCGCGATCAGACCACTTTCCTAGCATCAGTCGTCCTCGAACGGCTGCGGCCTTCTGCGAGGATGCCAAGCGTTCGCTGATCCCCGCTGAGACTTCCGCTCCGGCCGATTCGGATGCGGACAATCGACAGATCCGATCCCACGCCTGTTTTCGTATCGCCAAAGTGCCTCCCGCTTGGCTTAACGCGGCAAGCGCGGGTGACAACGACTGAGGCACCGTGGTCAGAGTCTCCAGCTGCCAATCATTCAAACGAAGTGAAAGCCTTTGCTGCTTCTCTTGGTATTGACCAAGGACACGATCTAGTTGCTTGAGTTTGCTTTCGCGATCCGTTACGGAGTTCGCAAGGGCGACGGCCACGTGTCGGGCGACGTCGTCCATCAACTGATAGAGCTGCTCAATCTGATCGACATCGTCGTTGCCGAATGCGTCCACACCGAGCTCTGTTCGATTGGCGATCAATGACGACAGTCGTCTCAAGTCGGACGGGCCTGAAGCGTGAACGCGAATCGCTTCGTGAACCAACCGTGCGAAACGATCGACGTCCTGGTATGCAGCTTCTGCCTGGGCAAGATACGTTTCAGCACGTGAACGAGCGTCCGATTCCCCGACGATCAGATCCCCAGCCAATCGTCGATTTTCGTCCGCCTTCTCGATCAACGGCTGGATCCACCGAATGAGTCCGGGCGAACACCAGGCATGGACATCGCCAACGCGATCAGCACGTAATGCCAATGCAAGCCGCCGCGCCACCAGCCGAGCGTGATCCGGCGTCAGTGGCGACCGAGAAAGGTCTCTCGCGGTCAATCGCAAGACGTGACCGGCCTGCGGCAAGGGTTGCAGCGGATCCCTGATCACGTTGGCGACGGCAGCCGCGGCAGCTAGCTTTCCGCGGTCCAGCCGACTGGATTCCCCCGTGGCGGCGACGATCCGCTGCGTCATTTGAGCGATCACTTTGCGTCGCAAGTAGGCGATCGACTCGGCATTGGGCTGCAGCGCTACCGCACGAAGCCAGTGGTCGGCGGCGTCGTCGATCGGCAACTCGGGAAGCAGGACCGCGAGCTTCTGGGCCGTGTCGGACAAGTCAGGGCTCGGATTGAATCCAACTGTTTGCGGTTCAATCAGTCCTGCGCGGCATGCGACCGAGTCAAAGATCGTTGCCTGACTGAGGC
>JBCCUO010000940.1:0-1827 GCA_039196805.1 Planctomycetota bacterium
CGCGCCGGAACAGGTCTGCGGCGATCACCCAAAGGCTCAGCTCCGATGCATGCTTTCGCTGCGACGTCAACACGACCGACACCGCTTCGTTGATTCGCCCGGCCGCTTCCAACATCAAGGCCAATTGAATGCACTGCGTCACATCGGCTGAATCGGACGCCTGCACCTGGGTATGGAGTGCTTTTATTCGCTGGTCCAGCTGGCCGCTGGCCAGATACACATCGATCTGAGCACGATGCACCTGCTCGACCTCGGAGGGCGATTCGGCGTCCTGCAATGCCGACGTCAGTTGATCCAGTGCCTGGTCGTACCGCTCGGCCACCTTCAGCAATTCGGCGTAGCGCATCCGATGAGCGAACATCGGGTCCCATTGCATTGCGGCCGCGAAGCTATCGATCGCCTCCTCGTGCATCTTGAACGTTTCGAAGACTTCACCCAGTCGCAGCAGTGAATCGCGGCTCTTCCGATCACCGCCGGCGATTTGACGCCAAGTCGCCACCGCCTGGTCAACACGCCCCAGCTGAAACAGATACTCGCCCAGATACTCGCGATACTGTGGCTGGCCGGGATCCAAGTCGATCGCCAACTGATACTGCTGAATGACGGCTTCGCGGCGATCCAGTCGGCGCAACAGATCGGCAACCTGAGACTGGGTCACCGGGTCGTCCCGACGCGACTCGGTCAGCTTCATCCAGACGTCAACCGCCGCTTGTTCTCGCTGCTTCAGTTCGATCGTTGGGTCACTGAGCAGCACTTGGCCCCAGCGGACAAAGTGATCCGGGTTGTCGGGAAAACGCTCCGCAAGCAACTCCAGGTAATCTGCCGCTTGCCCCAAACGGCCGGCCCGTTGAAGGACATCGACCAACATCAGTAGCACGTCCTCGTCCTGGGGTGCACTCTCGTGAGCCTTGGTCAGGACATCGATTGCTTCGACGATTCGATCAGCCGATGCCAGCGACCGGCCCAGTCGCATCCGCGTGTCCAGGTTGTCGGGATCCTTCGCGAGTTGCTTGGCGTAGTAGTCCGCCAGCCCTGCCTGATCGCCTGAACGCAAGAAGCCCGACTCGATTCGACGGCGAACTTCACTGTGCAGCCAGCTGCCAGGTCGAAGTCGAACCAACAGTTGTTCAAAGTCATCGAGTGCTTCGTTCTCGTTGCCGAGCACTCGTTTGATTTCAGCGGCTTGGATCCGAAATCCGATCGATTGATGATCGCCACTCGACTGCGACGCCTCAGCCAGCGACTCGTATCGCCGCAGTGCTGATTCGTACTGGCCCTCTTCGGCCAGCACTCCGGCAATCCGTTCACCGACTCGCAAGTCCCCGGGATACATCGCCTGCATCTGCGACCAAACCTCCGTGGCCTGGTCGTTCTCGCCGCTTCGGTGATGCAGTCGTCCCAATTGAGTGAAGATCAGTACCGCGTCCTGTCGACTCGGCTTGCGGTCGATCGCACGCGCAAACGCCTGCTTGGCGGCCTCCGTTTGGCCGCTGCGAAGCAGTGCCTGGCCCAGCAGGGAACTGCACACTGCATCCGAGGGAAGCCTATTCTCGGCTGCGGTGAACGCCTCGATCGCTTGAATCTGTTTTCCTCGCTGCTGAAGCAGCAAACCGACCAACAGTTGTGCGCGACCTCCCGCTTCATCATCGCCACGCGCCCTTGTCTCCAGTCGATCAATCAACTCGTCAAGGGTGCCCGATTGGACGTGATGCGAGTAGACACGATCAACCGCCGTTCGATCGGACTCGCTGGTCGCGGCCTCGTTCGGCCGTGTCCCCGAGGATGGCGAACTGACTGGCCCAGGAGACTGGGCGTGCACCGCAGAAC
>JBCCUO010000941.1:0-1822 GCA_039196805.1 Planctomycetota bacterium
CCAAGACGCCAAGCTGCACGCTGTTCGGTATGTCGATTCAAACGGTGCAAGTCAATATTTGGGTGCTGAACTGTGCGAGTTGCTTGGGTTGGAGCTCGCGACCAGTGACTCGGTCGGTCGGCTGATGCTTCCTGAGCTGCCGGTCCAGTCCAATCTTCAGATACACGTCAGTCATCCGCGTTGGCGTTCCCTGACGTTGCATGACCAGTTAGCGGCCGACGGGCTGCTGACCTCGGCGACGATGTTGCCTGGAGTACCGGTGACCATCAAGATCCGCGGAGGTGACGACGCGTCTTCTGTCCCCGATGGGACGCTGGTGAAAGTGCAACTGACTGGCGATGAACGAGACGCCCGGATCGTTGACCAATTCGAAGTGCGAGACGGCCAGATCCAACTGATGGCATGGGATGTCAACTACCAACAGCTGGCCCTTCAGAGCAAGGATTTCCTCATCGGTCCCGTCAAGATCAGCATGCCGTTTTGGCCGCTTCAAGAGCTTGACATGACTGAGTCGAGTGAACGCGAAATCGAGATGACTTCGTGGAAAAAGGTACGCCTGACCGGTCGTGTGGTCGACCAGAACGGCGTGGGAATCGCTGGTGTTGATGTCAGTGCTTGCAGCGGACCAACCGATTTGGCCAAAGAGATGTCCACTTTGATGCAAAAGAATGCAAGCTTCGTAAATCAGTTTCGGCTCATGAATCGCATCACTCCGCCAGATTTTGCTCGGACAAATCAGCGCGGTGAATACCGATTGGAGGTCGGCCAAGCTGCGGCCTTTGTGACAGCGGAGAAGGAAGGCTTTCGGTGCGATGTTGATTTCGTCCGTGTGCCGATCGATGGTAGCGCGTCGGTGGAGGTGGAGCCGATCGTCCTGCGGAAGATTCAAACTCTGAGCGGCAAGGTTGTTGACCAACAGGGGCGGCCCGTTTCGGGTTCTCTTGTGTGGCTGCTTGGTCAAAGACAGGGACGCAGGAAGGTGGTGCAAACCGATGGTTTGGGGCAGTTTCGGTTGTCCGTCCCTTCGGTTCCAGCGAACGTTGATCAGGATCAAACGTCTTACTTGATGGCGATGAATCCTTTCGGGCGGGATGCGGGACTGATCAACGTTGATCTCACGAACTCGGTTGGCAGTGAGTCGCTGCAGGTGGTTGTCGAGCCTAAGTCGAGCGAGTGGTTACTGGATCCCACGGGAAGAGCGGAGAAGAATCGCGGG
This sequence comes from Planctomycetota bacterium, assembly GCA_039196805.1. Classification (GTDB taxonomy): domain Bacteria; phylum Planctomycetota; class Planctomycetia; order Pirellulales; family Pirellulaceae; genus JBCCUO01. The sequence goes on from JBCCUO010000941.1 coordinate 1,217, forward strand.
CAGGAGTCGGAGCTGTTGGCTGCTTGGCAAAAGGAGCTTGACCATCGGCGCGCGGCACATCCGGATGGGCTCCCCGGCAACCAGGCGCCCGAATTGGAAGGCGGCACTTGGCTGAACACTTCGGAGACGAAGCTGACCGACTTCCGAGGTCGCTTCGTTTTGCTGGACTTCTGGTACATCGGTTGTGGTCCCTGCCACATCGAGATCCCTGAGCTAAGGATCGCGCATCGCTCATTCCCGAGTGAGCGGTTCAGTGTGGTTGGTGTCCACACCAACCATCAGTCTTCGGCCAGCGTCCAGTCGTTCATCGAGGAAACCGGAATCGAATACCCGGTCGTCGTCGACAACCGTCTGGGCGAGATCAGTGATGCGTATGCGTCGCTCGGAATCGCTAGCTATCCGAGTTACCTGCTACTGGATCCGAACGGGAAGATCGTCCTCAACTCCAGCATTGCCGATGGGAATTTGAGGAGTCAAAAACTGGAGCTGATCCGCAATGCGATCCAAGCCTGGGACTGGGAGTGAGGCGAGGAGGATTTTGCTCAATCCATTCGTGGTAACCGCAGCCGATGCGAATGCGTAGCGGAACTCGCGGAGAGTTTCGGC
>JBCCUO010000942.1:0-1819 GCA_039196805.1 Planctomycetota bacterium
CTTGGCGACCAGCACGTCGACCACGGCGGTTTCGAAGCTGGCGCAAAGGTCTACCTTAGCGTCTTCGGCCAGATCGACTTCGTCAAAGTCTTGTCGCCCCGGTCCCACGATGCAGTAGCGGACGGCCGTTTTCAGACCGCTGAAACTGAAATCAAACGAGTCGTCGTGAATCATCGACCTTGGGAACGCGTGAGCCTGGCGATTGCCCGTGGCAGCCAGTTTGGAAACCTGCGGTCCGCCTGGGAAAGGCAGCCCCAACATCGATCCAACTTTATCAAAGGCCTCGCCCGCCGCATCGTCGATCGTGCCGCCCAGATACTCCAATTCCAATGGATCTTGGCAGAAGTAGAGGCTCGTGTGTCCTCCGCTCACCACCAGTCCAACGCAGGGGTAGAGCGGTTCGGGGCTGGCCAATTGGCAGGCGTAGAGGTGAGCGTGCAGGTGGTTGATGGCGATCAGAGGCTTCTGCCAGGCAATTGAGAGCGTCTTCGCGGCGACCAGTCCCACCAGCAGTGATCCAGCCAATCCTGGTCGATCGGCCACGGCGATGGCCGTCAGGTCGGAAGTGGCGACACCAGCCTTGGTCATCGCCGTATCGATGACGGGCAAGATCCGCTCCAAGTGGGCACGAGCAGCGATCTCGGGCACCACACCGCCGAACTGCTCGTGCAGTTTCTCCTGCGTTGCGATGCACTCCCCCATGACTTGGCCTTGGCGATCGACCACCGCTGCCGCAGTCTCATCGCAGGTTGATTCGATCGTCAGCAGCGGCACGGCATCCTCCAATTGGCTCTTGACAGTCAACGCGTGGGCCGGATAATCCCGTGCTTCTATTCGGTCGGCAAGGGTGCTGGCTGAGTGCCCCGCGTCTCACGCGGCGGCAAAGAAATGCTTTGGTCATGACTGGCAACGTCCAAGGTCCGCGAAACGCGGTCTTTCTGACGCCCGATCGTGCTCCCAACTCCCAGCCATCACGTTCTTCCTTCGTTCGTTTTATGCCCACGATCAACCAACTTGTCCGCAAAAAGCGGAAGCAAAAGAAGAGCCAGAGCAAGTCGCCTGTTCTGGATCGATGCCCTCAGAAGCAGGGTGTTTGCTTGCAAGTTCGTACGATGACGCCGAAGAAGCCGAACTCCGCTCTGCGGAAGATCACGCGTGTTCGTTTGAGTAACGGCAAGGAAGTGACGGTTTACATCCCGGGTGAGGGGCACAACCTGCAAGAGCACTCGATCGTGTTGGTTCGCGGCGGTCGTGTCCGCGACTTGCCCGGTGTTCGCTACCAGGTTGTTCGCGGTTCGCGCGACGCCCTGGGCGTAGAAAACCGCAAGCGTTCGCGTAGCCGCTACGGTGCCAAGAAGTAGGAATTTCCTGTCAGGCAGCAACTTTCCCGACGCTCCACAACACTATCATTTTTGCGACCCGATCCGGTTGAGCCGGCAACGAACGGTCGCCGCACAACGTAATAGCTGAAGTCGATTTCATGGGACGAATTACCGCCAGCCGATCGCAAATGAAAGGCGATCCCCGCTTCAATTCCTTGCTGGCCGGCAAGTTCATCAATTGCTTGATGCTGGATGGCAAGAAGACGGTTGCACAGAAGGTGTTCTACGACGCTTTGGAGGAGATCGGAAAACGCCACCAAGGCGAAGAAGAGCCGATCGCTGTTTTCGAGGCCGCCGTTGAGAACGTCAAGCCTTACATCGAAGTCCGCAGCAAGCGGGTCGGCGGTGCCAGTTACCAAGTCCCGATGCAGGTCAATCGGGCGCGCCAGCAAAGCCTAGCCATTCGCTGGATTTTGAGATCACCTTCCCTACACCTA
>JBCCUO010000943.1:0-1819 GCA_039196805.1 Planctomycetota bacterium
ACTTGGCAGTCGCGGCTACGTCTGCTGATCGGATCGTTGTTGGTGGTTGCCGGAGTCCTCTCGGTGATCGGGGCGATCGCCTGGACGAAGATGCAGCAGCTTCAAGCCGCGATGGCGGCTCCCCCGCCCCCGGAAATGCCGGTCGCCGTAACCGTAGCCGAAGCTCTACCGATACAGTTCCGCCGCGAAACGGTCGTGATCGGCACGGTACTTTCGCATCAGTCGGTGTTGGTTCGAAACGAGCTGACGGGTGTGGTCACCCAAGTCGCGATGGCGCCCGGCGGCAACGTGAAGGCGGGTGACCTGCTGGTGCAGCTGGACGACCGTACCGAACGTGCCGAATTGAAAGCGGCGGAAGCGACTGTCGTCTTAGCTGAAGCGACGCTGCTTCGAGCGCGCAAACTGAAGCGGGCTGATGCCAATAGTGATCGCGAGCTGGACATTGCTCAGGCCGACGCGGCACGTGCACAAGCGGAAGTGGACCGCCTACGGTCGATCATCGATCGAAAGAAGATCGTCTCCAAATTCGACGCGCGTGTGGGGCTCTTCGAGCTTCATCCCGGCCAGTACTTGGTCGAGGGCACCGACATCGTTGCCTTGGAGGGTTTGGCCAACTACGTCAACATCGACTTCGCGATGCCGGCCCACGTGGCCGACGCCGTCTCGCTGGGACAGTCGGTCACGCTTCGCACGGGCGAACAAACGCCACCCCTGTCGGCCGACATCGTGGCGATGGATTCGCGGGCGGACCCCAGTTCTCGTTCGTTGAAAGCGCGAGCCAAACTGATCGATCCACCTGCTTCGATCGTGGCTGGCGACTCGATGCGTGTCACGATTCGTTACGGCGGAGCGATCGATGCGCTGTCGATCCCGAGTACGGCGATCCGGCGAACGCCAGCGGGCACGATGGTCTATGTCGCCAGGGAAGAGCCGTCTGGTGATGGACCGCCCGCTTGGCGAGCCGAGCCTCGAACCGTCCAGATTGCCGGTGGCGACGGCACGCAAAGTCGTGTGGTATCTGGCCTGCGGGCGGGTGATCGGGTCGTTTCGGACGGGTCATTCAAAGTGATTGAAGGAAGTCTCCTAAGCCTGACCCAGGAGTCGAAGCCTTGAAGTCGATCACAGATCTATTCATTCGCCACCCTGTGTTGGCGACGGTCGTGAACCTGGTGCTGGTCCTGATTGGGGTCCGCTGCGCGATGTCGTTGCCGGTCCAGCAGTACCCGAAGTTGGAAAGCACGTCGATCACTGTCAACACGGTCTACTTTGGCGCCAGCGCGGAGACCGTTCGCGGGTTCCTGACCACGCCGATCGAACGCGCGGTGTCGTCGATTGCTGGGGTCGACTACGTGGAGTCCAACAGCACGGCGGGGCTCAGCAGCGTGACCATTCGGCTGAATCTGAATCACGATTCGACCAAAGCTTTGGCCGAGGTGAACGCTCGGCTTCAGCAAGTGCGGAGCGAGCTGCCCAGTGAAGCCGAGCCGCCGACGATTGAACTGATCCGCGCCGACCGGCCCTACGCGTCGTTCTATCTGAGCTTCACGTCGGATCAGTTCGATCTACCGAAGCTGACCGACTACCTAAGTCGCAACGTGCAGCCACGTCTATCGATTTTGGCGGGCGTGCAGAAGGTTGGCATCGAAGCGGGGCAAACACCGGCGATGCGGGTTTGGATCTCACCCACGCGACTGAGTGAAATGAATCTGACGCCGGGCGATGTGTACACAGCGTTGCAGCGGAACAACTTTTTGGCGGCGATCGGGCAAGTCAAGAGCGACAGCGTCCAAGTCGACTTGCTGACCAATACGGATCTCCG
>JBCCUO010000944.1:0-1805 GCA_039196805.1 Planctomycetota bacterium
GTCCAGTTCCACCTCCATGCCCGCATCGGGCAGCACGCCCCAGTCGTCTTCGGGTTTGGCATCTGCGGTGCGATGGATGTTCTTGCCGCTGGGTCGGTAGTACCTCGCGACGGTCAATCGGAGCGCGCTGCGTCCGTACTGCATCGGGAAGATGTTCTGCACCGTTCCTTTTCCAAAACTGCGAATGCCGACAATCGTTGCTCGACCATGGTCTTGCAGGCACCCGGCAACGATCTCGCTGGCACTGGCCGAGTTGTCGTCGATCAGCACCGCCACTGGTTTTTCAGAGTCGACCAAAACGCCGGCGGTTGCCTTCCATTCGTCCTCCAGTTGACCATCGCGTATGCGTGTCGAGACGATTTCCCCCGACTCCAGGAACATGTCGCAAACGGAAACGCCCGCATTGAGGAGCCCGCCGGGATTGCTTCGCAGATCAAGCACCAATGCATCAAAGTCGTTATCCAGTGCAATCAATTGATCCCGAAGCTCCTGTACCGTTTTCTCGCCAAAGCTGGTCATCCGCAGATAGGCGATCTCGGGGGCATCTGCCAGTCGATAGACCCAGCGATTCTGGTTGTCACGATGATCCCCGATGACCGACTCCATTTTGATCGTCTTGCGCTGGACCTCCGTGCTGACTTGATCGTCTCCGCGACGAAGAACAAGGGAAACCGACGTGCCGACCGGTCCGCGCAACCGCTGGCTCACCCGTTGAAGATCCCACTGGCTGCTATCGTCACCATCGATCTGGACGATCAGATCATTCGGCATCAGCCCAGCTTCTAAGGCGGGGGAGCCGACCAACGGTGTGATCACGCGCACCGGTCCGTCTTCGCTCGGTTCCACGAAGATGCCGATGCCTGCGAACTCTTGGTTGATCGTCTCTTGAAAACCTGAAAAGGCTTCGCCGGCGATGTACCCACTGTTTTCGTCCAATGACGTGGTCAGCCCCTTCATCGCGGCGCCGACCAGCTTGTCCCGCTGGACCGGCTCCACATAGAACTGCTCGATCAGCTGCACCGCTTCCCCAACCAGCAAGCCGGCATCGACGCGACGACTTTGCACGTGGCAAGCGATCGACAGCATGCCAACCAACAGGATGGCAATGAAATGACGAGGTGGCATGAGCGCTAATTGGGTATGACTAACGGACGCGATTCACGTGTTCGCCTGGCCCTTTATGGTTCGCTGGGCGACGTCCCACGCTTCCACTAAGTGTTCCGCGTATTGCTGCGGCGTCAACAGCTTGGAAGCCTGATCGGTCGCCGCTTCGATCTGGATCAGCCAACCCTCGCCATACGGATCCGCATTGATCAGCGAAGGGTCGTCCAAAGCCAAGTCGTTGATCGACTTCAGGGTGCCGGCCAGGGGTGCGAACAAGTCACTCTCCGCCTTTTTGCTCTCAATCGAACCGATCATCGCGCGATCCTCGACCGACGCGGAGGGTTCGACAACCCAATCCAGGAAGTAGACGTCCTGAAGCAGCCGGACGGCGTATTCGGTCAGCCCAAAACGGATCGACTGGTCGTCGAATGGCAGCGCCCACATGTGATTGGTTGCGTACAGGCGATCGCCACGGAAAGAGGCGTTGAACTCGCCCATCGCGAATTCAAAGTCCTCCGAATCTGGCTGCCCGATCACGTGTAGCGGACTCCTTGGTGCTCCGGCTCGAAGAACACCGGTAACAGGCTGTCGACCCTCAGCAAGCCTTGGGTGGTCAGGCGAATCTGGTCACCCTCAATCACGCAGTCACCTTCGGCGACGTGCTGTTTCCATTGCTTGTCCCACTGCTGAGTGATGTCGAC
>JBCCUO010000945.1:0-1804 GCA_039196805.1 Planctomycetota bacterium
AGCTCGAGATCTACGAACTGAACGTGGCGCCAAAATCGGAGGCGGTCGGCAGCAAGCTTCGTGACCTGCGGCTCGCCGGCGGTGTCCGGGTCGGATCGATTGCCCGCGAGGGTCGGATGTGGATCGCCAGCGGAGAAGATGAAATCCAAGAGGGAGACCGCGTGAGCCTGGTTGGCATGCCCGACGCCGTCGCCAAAGCCCGAGATCGATTCAGCGGCGGCAAGGAAAGTCGATCCACCAAACGGGTGATGATCGCCGGCGGTGGCGAAACGGGCTATCACTTGGCCCGATCATTGGGAACACACGATTATCGGGTCGCGATCCTGGAACGCGATCCCCATCGATGCGAAACCTTGGCCAAGTTGTTGCCCCATGCAACCGTCGTGCACGCCAACGCGAACCGCCGAAGCTTGCTGGAGGACGAAGGTGCAGGCACGGTCGACTTCTTCGTCGCCTGCTCGGGTCACGACGAAAGCAACATCATGGCCTGTGTCGAAGCCCGTGAACTGGGCGCCGCCCGTGTCATGTGTGTCGTCGGGCGAGCCGACTATGCCAACGTCGTCGGAAAGCTGGGCATCGACCGCGCCGTCAGCGAGCGAGACGTTGTCGCCCGTCAGATCCTGGGGTTCATGAAGGAAGGCTCAATTATCAGTCACCGCCGACTCCCCAACGATGCGATCGGTGTTTACGAACTGGAGATCGTGGACCGAACGCGAGTGACTCAGGCGGCGCTGGCAGATCTGCCGCTTTCGGGTCGATGCTTGCTGGCTGCGATGCAGCGGGACGGATTCATTCGTGTTCCAACCGCCGACGACCAACTGCAAGCGGGTGACATCGTCGTCGCTTTGGTCGATGAATCGGTGAGCGACGAAATCCTGTCTCTGTTCAACGACACGGTAACCCAGTGACAGGGCCGACACCGTGACCGGGCCCATCCAGTTCGATCGAGCCGTCGGGTCGCTCGGGTCGTCTCCCATCCAGGTGTGGGCGGATGTGGGCGGGACGTTCACCGACTGCTTTGTGCAGACCGCTGAGTCGCGCCGCAGCACCAAAGTGCTTAGCACCGGAGTCGTTCGCGTCGCCGCGTCGATCGTCCGGACCGACGACGCGGGCCATTCGATACTGCTGAAACTGTCACCATCGCCTTCCCAGACCGATGCCCTGTGGTCGAAGGTCGAAGACTTCTGGACTTCCGCAGCGGTTGGGATGCTGGACCCTGACGGTCAAATTCGCCAGCTCGGTGTTGCCACAGCATTCGATCCCACGTCGAACCAGTTGCGAATCAAAACCGAGAGACGTGAACTATTCGTTGCATCAGAGCAATGCACGATCGAGCTGAATGCAGGTCTAGAAGCACCGGTGCTGGCGACGCGTGTCCTGTTAGGCATCCCAGTGGGCGACCCGTTGCCACCACTGGACATTCGCCTGGGAACGACACGAGGCACCAACGCCTTGCTGACTCGCCAGGGAGTGCCGACGATCCTAGTGACGACCTCTGGCTTTGAAGACCTGCTGTTGATCGGTGAGCAAGATCGCCCCGACTTATTTGCCTTGTCGATCGAGAAGCCAGCACCGCTGACCCGCCACGTCGTTGGCGTATGCGAGCGCGTCGATGCCAATGGCCGGGTCGAACAGCCGCTTTCGGTCGATGAAGTGCGCAGGCAGCTACTGACCGCCAGGGAACGTCTGACGCGTCAACAACCGGGTCGACATGGCAACGCATGCGTTTCTCTGGCAATCAGCTTGTTGAACGGGTATCTCAACGACGTCCACGAGGCCCAAGTCGCAGCGATCGCCCGAGACC
>JBCCUO010000946.1:0-1803 GCA_039196805.1 Planctomycetota bacterium
ACGCTACCTTAGCATCCAGCGTCATTTTGCTCGGCTTACCGTTGTCAACTGCATCAGCCGACACGTGGACTAACGCAACCGGCGGCGATTATTCGGTTGGCTCGAACTGGTTCGATGGTACGTCGCCAACAGCCTCCGAATCAGCGCTGTTCGGCATTGGTGATCAGGTCTACTTCGTCACCGTTCCGAATGGCTCGGAAGCCTCGCGGCTGATTGTTGAAAATGGAGACAACGTCTCATTAGTTCTCAGTGGCGGCATGTTCACACTAAATGACCCGCCGTCTGGAGGCGGCTTGCCTAGTCAGTCGGTCAAGATTGGTGGATTCAGTGGCGGAGGGACTTTGCGCATAGACGACGGCGTTGTAGCCGCAACCGACGTAGACGTAAGTGCTGGTGGACTCTTGTTTATCGATGGAGATGGCGTAGAGAACGGTCGGTTACAGCCCTCATTGATAACCTCAATTAGTAACGGATCGATAGTAGTTGAAGGCTTCGGACGCATCGAGTCCACAGCGGGTCTGAGTATCGCGAACTTCGGCCAAAGCGTGGGGCAATTCACCGTCGAGGGACCAAACGCATTCGCCAGCTTCACCGGTAGTGCGATAGTGCAGGGTGAGAGCAGCACGCGACTCGATGTGCTTGCGGGTGGCACGCTTGTTTTAGGTGGCTCTCTTGGTGTTACCGGAAACACGAGCGGCCCGGCAGAAAGCTTGGTTTCTGGAAGCGGATCTTCAATAACCGCCGACCGAGTCGTGGTCGGAAACCCAAGCACGAATCACACGCCCTTGCTGACCATCGCTGATGGCGGAGCCATAACGACAAGCTCGACTAATACGGTCAGCAGTATCGATGACAACGGCATACTTCGGCTCGATCAGGGTTTATTTGACATGGGTCCCGATGCGCCTTTTAACGGCTTGCGAATCGGAGCTAGCGGCGCAGTGCATGGCACGGGAATGATCGTTGGTGGCCGTTCAGTTGAAAACTCAGGCTTGCTTGAGCCTGGTGGTGTCAGTGACGTTGGCGTTCTGAGTATCGAGACGTTTTACCAGCAAACTTCGACCGGTACGCTTTCTATTGAAATCGGTGGGAATGAGGTTTCGCAGTTTGACCGACTCAACGTGACGGGGAATTCAGCTTTCCCAAGCGATCCGAGCATTCTTGCGCTCGGCGGTACGCTCGACGTTAGCCTGATTGGACTGGGGGGCGGCGGCCCCTTTGTTCCTACCACCGGGGATGTATTCGACATCCTCGACTTTACCGGGATGGCGCCTTCGTTTGATCAAATCAATTTGCCGGCCTTACCCGGGACGCTTGAATGGGACACCTCTTTACTGACAACGACCGGCGAAATCAGCGTTATGGGAAGCCCCCCACCAAGCATCATCATCGACCCCAACAGTGTTGGCGCCACGGATATCGTCGAAGACGCCTTCGGCACGCCGGTGACGCTCACCAACCCACTAACAACCCCGCTGAACTTCACGAATCCGCTTGGAATCGGCAACACAGCCGCTGGTGAACTTCTTGTAGAAGGAGGCGCAGTTGTCGAGGGTACCGACTCGATCGTTATCGGCAACATGTCTGCGGGAGCCCTAGAGATCCGCTCGGGTGGCCGTGTGGCGAGTACGGGCTCTTCAATCACTCTCGGCGTCGAATCGGGTTCGACAGGTGATGTCCTCGTTACCGGCGCTGACAGCACGCTGTCATCAGGAAATCGACTCGTCATAGGCCGCGACGGCGACGGCACGCTGACGATCGCTGATAGCGCCGCCGCTAGCGCCCCAACCGAAGTAGTCGTGG
>JBCCUO010000947.1:0-1803 GCA_039196805.1 Planctomycetota bacterium
GAACGGATTCCGACTGTCGCTCCGAGGGTACGACCCGATCTTTGACTTGCGTGCACTAACCGATGACTTGGCCGCGCGGCGCATCAATGCGGCCAGTCCAGCCGAGTCGATGATGCTGCGCAAGCCATTGGGGCTTACACCGCACCAAGGTGGAACGTTGATGCAAGAGGGTGACCCTTATCATGCGGTTCTTCGTCAATGGATCGCATCGGGGTCCGAGCTGAATCGAGCGACGCCGCGTGTCGAGCGAATCGAGTTGTTTCCGGCCGACCCGATCGTGCAATCCACTGACGCAAAACAGCAGATTCGCGTGGTCGCCCACTTTGCAGATGGTCACCAACGAGACGTCACTCACGAAGCCTTCATCGAGAGCGGAAACAGCGAAGTCGCCACGGCCGGTGCCGGCGGACTGCTGCAGGCTGTTCGTCGTGGCGAGGCGCCAGTGCTGGCACGTTACGAAGGCGCTTACGCGGCGACAACGCTGACAGTGATGGGCGACCGATCGGCGTACCAGCCAACGGAGGTCGTTAGATGGAATGCGATCGACGACTTGGTCGCTGACAAGTGGTCTCGCATGAAGATCGTCCCCAGCCCGCTATCGGACGACGCGACGTTTCTTCGCCGTTTGCATCTTGATCTAACGGGTCTGCCGCCCTCCAGCGGACTGGTTCGCGAGTTTCTGGCGGACGAAACCGACAGCCGTATGAAACGGGCTGAATTGGTTGATCGGTTGATCGGAAGTGACAGCTTCGTCGAGTACTGGACCAACAAATGGGCCGACTTGCTTCAGGTGAACCGCAAGTTCTTGGGCGTGGAGGGAAGCAAGAAGTATCGAGAGTGGATTCACCAGGCCGTGGCCGAGAACCGGCCCTACGATCAATTTGCTCGCCAGATCCTGACGGCCACGGGTTCAAACAACGACAACCCTCCCGCGTCCTACTTCAAGGTCCTGCGAACGCCGGAAGATGCCATGGAGAACACGACGCATTTGTTCTTGGGCATTCGGTTCAACTGCAATAAGTGCCACGATCACCCGTTCGAGCGTTGGACGCAGGACCAGTACTACGAGATGGCGGCATTCTTCGCGCAGATCGATCGTAAGCGCGATCCCGCGTCAGGCAATCGGAACGTGGGCGGGACGGCTGTCGAGAAGGCGACGCCTCTGTTCGAGATCATTCAGGACGCGAAACAGGGCGACGTGCAACACGCAAGGACTGGCGAGACGATTGCCCCCGGTTTCCCGTATCCCCTGACGCCCCGCGATGATGCCGAGCAAACGTTGATCTCCACGGCCAGCGGTGCAGCGAAGCAAGGACTGGATAACCAAGATGCGAGAGAAGGTGCGGAGCCGGCAAGCCGTCGAGACAGGTTGGCCCAGTGGATGACGTCGCCGGACAATCCGTACTTTGCTCGGAGCTACGTCAATCGTTTGTGGGCTTACCTGACCGGCGTCGGCTTGATCGAACCGATCGACGACATCCGCGCGGGGAATCCGCCGACGAACCCGCAACTGCTGGACTACCTGACCAACCAGTTCATCGAGTCGGGATTCGACACGCGTCACATGATCCGCTTGATCTGCAATTCACGGACGTACGGCTTGTCGGTCGAGACGAATCCGTTGAACGAAGATGACACGCAGAACTACTCGCACGCGACCCCACGTCGTTTGCCGGCCGAAGTGATCTACGACGCGGTCCACGAGTTGACCGGTTCGGTCAGTGCGATTCCGGGGATGCCCAAGGGAACTCGCGCCGCGGCGGCAACCGACTCCGGCGTCAAACTCGCGGACGGTTTTTTGCA
>JBCCUO010000948.1:0-1802 GCA_039196805.1 Planctomycetota bacterium
AACAGACGTCGACAAGGCGTCATCAATGCAGCGAATGGTTGAACGGACAACCTGAACGGGTTGAAACGGATGCTGAGAAAGTGCTAACAGCGGCCTGCCAGGGTCGGGTCGACGAGTTGTTCTTTGATATCGACGCGAGGCTCTACGGGAGCTTTTGCAGCAACCTCTGGAAGCTTAAGCAGATGGTGCAACCGCCCAGCGGAGACCCGGCCGACCCCAGCCAGGATCTGATCGAGTTGGCTGTGGTGCAGACGCTGCGACACGATGGCCGCGTCTACGCCGTGTCAGAGGATCAGATGCCGACGACCGAGCAGATGGTGGCCAGCTTACGCTGTCAAATCTCAGTCTAGGAAAGTCTCCAGTCCCGGGCGCGGAGGGTTCCAAACGCGACCGAAACCCTACCGTGCGATCAGGACCGACTGCGGAGCGTGACGCAGGACGTGACGTGATGTACTGCCCAATATCAAGCGATCCAAGAAGCTGTCCCGGCTATCCCCCGTGATGATCAACTGACAATCGTTTTCCTTGGCGTAGTCGATCAATCGCTCTCCGATATGTGCGGCTTCGATGAGCGCAGACTGCGTTGTGAAGCCCCGGCCCTGGAGGGTCGGTTCAAGCTTTTCGATATGTTTCGCAGCCGCCGAGCGAACCTCCTTCCAGTACTCTGACGCCCGGTGAAGCAGATCTTGGCGATAGAACATCAGCGTTTCCATCACGTGAACAAGGTGGATCTCCGTGGTCGCGGGAAGCTCCAATCGCTCGACCCATTGGAACAGTTCTTTGTCGTTGGCCGCGTTTCCGATTGCAATCAGCACTTTTTCGGGCGACTTCAGCGGCTGATCGGCGGTGGGTGGCCGAACGACCAAAACCGATGACTCGGCATGCGTTGCCACGTAGTCGGAAACGCTGCCCAAAAACACGCGTGCAAGTGCGGAATGTCCGACAGCGCCAAGCGTAATCAGCTCGACCTCTTGTTCCTTTGCAATTCGCACGATCTCGGCCCCGGGAGGCCCAACACTGCAATGTGTCTCTACTGACTGGAACTCCCCGGTAATCGCCTCCGACGTTTTGGCGAGCATCGCTTCGGTCGCTTCGGTTTGCTCGGAAATCAGATCGGGGATGACGATGGCGTCGCCCGCTCCCGAGAAATCGTAGAGCGGCATCGGCTGCACAACTTCGACCAGCGACAGATCAACGCTCTGACAACAAGGCAGCTTGCGGAGATAGCCCAAGGCCTGCTTCGAGGCCTCAGAATGGTCGGTAGCGGATAAGATCCTCATCGGTTTCCTTTCAACGGTGTCGGTCATCGGCTGAGAGTGGACACTGGGGCACTTACCGTACCATCTGAGCACCGAGTGGCAGAGCTGAGAAAGAAGTGCCAATTCGGACGGCCATTGCGACCACTCTTTGCCCGTCGAGGCGCGCGGACCGCGCCCGATCGCACACGGCAACCACCGTAAGCAACCTGGAACCCAGAGAAAAATGGGCTCTTGCCGATCTGGCTCGACAGTTGCACTGGAAGATTCAACGAAGCGAACACCATCGATTCGCTTCTGATTCCAACGAGGAGGCGATGATGTTCCAAGCCAAGTGGAAAGACAGTCCTCACCAAGTCCTGTTCTGGATCGTGGCCATCACCGTGGCATTCGTATCGATGCTAGTCGTTGCCAAGTCGTTGGCTGGCTAGCCCGCAAGCCGAACAGGTTTCCTCGCCGCCACCCGGGTGCAAACATAGCGTCCCGAAGCGTGAGCTTTGAAGTTGCGCGTATTGAGTCACCCTCCCGCTTGCGGGAGGGTCGGAC
>JBCCUO010000949.1:0-1799 GCA_039196805.1 Planctomycetota bacterium
CCCGCGAAGGCAATGCCGTTGACGAACCAGGGGATCTGCCCGTGAGCGGCAAAGTAGCCTTGAGACGACTTCGCTTGCCGGCCCAGGTAGAAACTCAGTCCGACCGTACCCACGACGAACAGCAAAAAGACAACGATGGCGACGGGGGAAGGATCATAGATCATGTTGAGTCCGCCTCCCGCTGGTCGTCCGCGGTCTGCAAGCGATCGTCTTTGCAAAGCACTCCATAGAGCAACGCCATCAAGAACGCGATCACGATCAGGGCAAAGCCGTAGACGATCGCCAAATTCAGTCCCGCCAGCACGATCGTTTCCATCCAGCTGGCCGCCAGGGCGTTGATCAAGACAAAGCCACCGTAAAGAGCCAAGTAGATGGCGAACAGCCAAAGCCCTAATCGCGCATTGCTGCGGCGGGCTTCATCAGCGGAGGAGGGCATCAGGCAGATCGTTCGAACGGAGGGGGGAGGAGCAAGGCCGGGTATCGCGAGATGGCGGTGGCTCAGATTGATTTCAAGGCAACAGCGTAGCGGAACCACGCCGAAGGTGTGGCTAGGGACTAAGCGGAACACGCAACCCGTCGTAAGCCAAATCGATTCCATCGGGCAGTGCGGCATTGACCTGGTCGTGGTCCAAGTCGTGACAGGCGTGCGTCAACAGGGTCCGCCGAGGCTGTAGCTTCTGAGATATCTCAACCGCCTCGTCGACGCTGAAATGCGTCGGATGCTGTTTGTAGCGCAGCGCATCGATGACAAGCGTGTCCAGGCCGTGAAGCTTCTCCAGAGACGTTTCGGGGATGTGGTTGGTGTCGGTGCAGTAGGCAAAATCGCCCAGCCGGAATCCCAAGACTTCGAAATAGGGCCCGTGCTTCAGCGGGATCGGCGTGAACTTGTGCCCGAAGACTTCAAACGTCTCGTCGTCGATCGTTTCGAAAACCAGCTGAGGTGTCGATCCCGGGTGCGTAGCGGGTCGATCGCTGAACGCGTAATCAAACGACTTGCGAATCCGCTGCTCCACCAGTTGGCGACAGTACAGCGGGACAGGTTGCCCCAGCTTGAACGGAAACAGACGTAGGTCATCCAGGCCAAACAAGTGGTCGGCGTGCTCGTGCGTGAACAGCACGGCATGCACCAGCCCAATGCCCTCGCGTAGCAACTGGGTCCGTAAATCGGGGGGCGTGTCGACCAGGATGCGATGTTCGCCCAGCTGGAAAAGAATCGAGCAGCGAGTGCGATTGTTTCGCGGGTTTCCGCTGGTGCAGACCTCGCAGTCGCAGCCCAGGGCCGGGACCCCAACACTGGTTCCGGTTCCGAGAAAGATGACCTCGTTGTGGCTCATGATGACACTTCAGCGGGCATGGATCGTCTCAGACAGCGTGAACCTTGGTGCGGGATCGGAAAAGCCCCTTGGCCAAAGGGCACCGGATCTGCGATACTCCGCCGCTTGAATCCACTGGAAAACGCAGGATAGACAAGACAAGAATGTTCAAGAACTTCTCTCCCCAAGCGATGGGAATCAACGGTCGGCAAAGCGAGCTGATCGAGTTGGCGCTGACGTACGCCTTCCGCGGCATGGATGTCGACATGCAGGACATGTTGCGTCGTTCGCAGCGGAGCTCCGTCGAGGACGCCACGAAGTACCTTCGCGCGACCGAAATCAAGATCGCGGGATTCAATCTGGGCGTCGATCTGGACGCCGACGACGAGACGTTCACCAGCCAAGTCGGGACGCTGCATCCTCTGACCGAGTTGGCTGGCGAGCTGGGAGCCCATTGTGCATACGTTCGCGTTCCCGCCGCGACCG
>JBCCUO010000950.1:0-1798 GCA_039196805.1 Planctomycetota bacterium
CAACTCCGTGACCAACTCGTCAGCAGCGTCACGGCATCCTGCCAGTTCAAACTGCTCCATACGAAGTAGGGTTTCTTCAAAGTGTCGCCACTGGACCGGGTTGGTCACTCGTGGAGCGACTTCGTGCGACTCGATCTCACTGTATCGCTGCCACCAGTGTGCCAGGAGATCATCTCGGATTGGCTCAACCAACGACGGAACCTGGACCGCGTCCGTCTTCGTCGGAAAGAGCGCGCAATCACGACTGCGACGCAGACCTTCGTCACCAAGTGGCAACAGGACCGGCGTTTGCGTCGCTCCACAGATTCGTTGAGCCCAGTCGTTGCATCGGGTTGACGCCGCATCGTGAATCTCTGCGAAGTCGATCCATCCGTCTCGGTCCGTATCCTTCGCGTCTCCGTTCAACGCGGATAGGAAGGCCTGCGACCAGTTGGTCGTGCCGTCCGCCGGATGAATCCAGCTCTTTTGATTCATGTCGCTCGACAGGGCGACCACCAGGTTGGGGACTGCTGCCACTTCGCTGCTGAGGCTCCGCATTTGCCGCGCGAAGTCGTTCAGGACTACGCCATGCTGCGGTGACGAGACGAAGTGCACGCTATCCAACAGCAGCACTTTTCGTTGGCCAGCCGGCAAAGTCGCCAATTGGCGGATCAGTTCTCGGACAGGAATCCCGTCGTCAATCGACTGGGTGTCCCCGGGCAACAAGACCGGACCGCTGGGAGAATGAACGCCGTGTGCTGATATGAAGACGATGCTGACGGCAGCGTCGCTGTCGGACCGAACGATCTGGAAGTCCGCCGCGTGTTGCAGATTGATGGGGCGCGATGACAGTAGGACTTGACGTCGTCCAGTCCGATCGTCGCGACTGGCCCACGCTGCCAAACGGCCAACAGCCCGATCACCAAACGCGTTGATCGGTAGGTCCAGATTTTGACGATAGTCGCAGCCGGCCAGGGTGATCGCGATCTGTGGAGCGGGTCCAACTCGCGTCGTCGCCCACGCCAACACTCCGGTAAGTAGCGACAGACTCACCAGGCCGGCGATCAACAGTTTGAATCGTGTCGAGTGACGACGGGCCAACCAGCGATTGCCAGAAAGACGCCACGCTGGTATTTGATCCAACGGTTCGCTGGGGCGAATCGGCGGCAGCAGCGAAGCCGACGACGGTCCATCGACGGGCGAAGACATGAGTGACTTTCCGTTGCACAGGTGGGCGAAATGCAGGTGGGATGCAAGCTGAGTGCCATGAGCGCGCAGCTTGCCGGTTAACGCTACCACATCGTTTTGCTGATCGTCGAAGCAGACCCACCCCAAAATCTCTCGCTTCTCGGGCGAAGCCTCACAAAGCCAACTTTCCGATCATCTGGAAGGCTCGCACGGAATCCTCAAACTTCACGCGGATTAACGAAAGCGACGCCGCAGCGGGAACCGATGCCAGCCAACGAGGGAATTTCGCTGGCAAGGCGCGGATCATTTGATGATTTTCTGTGCTGGAGACGCGAACACATCAGGCATGGATCGCCGACTACGCTCATTGCACCTGAGTCACGATCCATGCAGTTGCCGCTTGACCTTGACGATCTATTCAGCCGGGTGCGGTTCTGGTGCCAGCTGGGCGATTCAAAACTGCGTTTGCTGGAATTGCGGGCGAAGGAAGCGCTTAGCAGTCCCTACACGTTGCGAATGAAGCTGCGCAGTGACTTTGGCGTTGCAGTCGCTGTTGACGACCTGGTCGGTACGGAAGTTCGGGCCAGCTTTCAGGTTCCGGATCCACAGTGGTACCTGACGCCACCGGCCG